>CAMCTR010000048.1 GCA_945878605.1 Candidatus Methylopumilus universalis
CCAGAATCTAGTACCCCACCGTACCCCCACCCTCCCATTTTTAAAAAGGGTCCCATCTAGCTCACCTTTACACATAGTTTTACTCAAACAAAGGGCAAATACACAAATTGAAAAATAAGTGTAGAAATTTCACAAAATAAATTTCTTGCAAAAGTAAGGCCCTGAATCCATGATTTGTATCTAAATAAGGGGGGGCGTCAAAATGATGGGTTTTTTGGTAATTTGGCTCATAGCATCAGTAGGCGCTTTTCTTGTTGTGCACGATATTGGAGACACACTTTTACAAAGATTATTTAAGGCAGCTATATACGCATTTATATTTGTTGGTATTTCAGTAGTTGTCGGCAATGCATTAGGTTTGGTGGGAGGCGATGGCCTTGATCTCGAGTTCAGGCGATAAATCATGGTAAAGATTGAGCTTTTCTATGGCTGGCCAACAACTCCTGAGCGTGAGGAAAATATTGAAGAATGGATTTATGACTGCGATATTAATTTAGAAACAGCAGTAATTTTGAAGTTCAAATCATTGGTAAATAGCCTATCTCGGAAAAATGAAGCCAGTGATAACTATTTTGAGTTAGTAGTGACATCAATAACAGGTGCACAGGTTGATTTGCCAAAAATAAGTATGGGAACACATCGCCACAAAGGTTTTGTCCTTCCAAAGATTGTTATGCATGGTTTTTATCTGGTCGATCGTGAATCAAATCAAAGGGAGTTAATTGACAACACATTATTAGATGGCATCGGATTAGAGTTTGAACGAGACTTTGCATTTGACTACCATTCATATAAACGAGTTGGTAAAGCTCAGGCACGTAAAAATGACATTATTTATAACTTACGAAATAAGCCACATATTTATCATTCTGGTGAATTTTTAGAAGTTCAAAAAGGGGGATAGTTTGGGATCGCATCATCGTGCAATTTGCCATTGTGGTTTTGAGTCATCCGTTCGTGTTGGTGGTAATAGATCTACTTATCTTGAAAAATCATATTTCCCCTTTTACTGTAAAGATCACGGGCTAATCTCTGTGAACTATGTAGGGCCTATCGAATGTACTTTTTGCCAATCTAAGGATATACATCAATACGGTAAATTGCCGATTTCTATTGAAGAAGAGCGCTGGCCGACACTGCAATCGTTTGATTACAAAGCTTATAGTAAGGGGAACTTGTGCCCAGTGTGTAAACAATATACGATGGTGTTTAAAGGCGCAGATATCTTATGTGACTGATTAACTTGTGATGGAGAAGATTCTAATGCTTGCTATGTTGAATAGAAAACACTTACTTGTATGCACTCTATTAATATTGACCATACCTCAATCTTCTATTGGTCAGCAAACTGAATCAGAAGCATGTAGGCGAGCAAAGAATTTTTATCAAGCTTGTTATTTTTCTTGTATTGGTTCCACTCCAGGTGGAGTGGCTTATGCAGCAAATGTATGCGGGACCAAATGTTCAGCCGAAAAGACTAACATTTTGAATTTTTGTAATTAATTTTATTGGGGGTTTTATGAAATACTGTCTAGCTTTAATTTTTACCATTGTTAGTAGCCTCAGTTTCGGACAATATCGGGATGATGATGCATCCAGAGCTTTAGAGGAGGCTAGACGTGCAAGGGCAGAAACCCAACAATTAAGACATGAAATGGATAGGCAAAGAGCTAGAGAGGTGGAAAGACGCCAACACGAAGATTTGATGAGGCATATTAATGAGGTGCAAAGACAAATGGATGAAAGTTGGAAAAGACCTTGAAAGTTTAACATTTTGCCCTCACGAATCGTAAGCTATGCACTAAAAATTTTTACAATTGCTTTATATTCATAGGTTCTACTAGCAAATTACATATCCCAATCGACTAAACTAAATAGAGCCATTGTGCGCTGATTGTAGTTGTTCCGGTCAGAGTACATATCCCAATCGACTAAACTATAAGACCAAGTAGCTTGTGGATCGTGTTGGTTCCGGTCAGAGTACATATCCCAATCGACTAAACTACCCCTTCGTGAAGTTCCATAGTTTCATTTGTTCCGGTCAGAGTACATATCCCAATCGACTAAACTACGACCCCCGCATACTAAACCAGCAGTATTGTTCCGGTCAGAGTACATATCCCAATCGACTAAACTTACAGGCACAGCACCCGTAGTATCGTCAGGGTTCCGGTCAGAGTACATATCCCAATCGACTAAACTTTAAGATTAGCCCTAGAGCCATACAGAATAGTTCCGGTCAGAGTACATATCCCAATCGACTAAACTTCTAATGTAGGATCGGTAGCGAACGCACCTGTTCCGGTCAGAGTACATATCCCAATCGACTAAACTAACGAACTCGGCAACTGTACTTATCGCAAGGTTCCGGTCAGAGTACATATCCCAATCGACTAAACTTTATTGCTATTTTTGCGGTAGTTATATTTAGTTCCGGTCAGAGTACATATCCCAATCGACTAAACTTCAAGACATCGTTAGTGATGCCACGCTTGCGTTCCGGTCAGAGTACATATCCCAATCGACTAAACTTAAACCCGATAGCGCACCCGCCGAAGTGATGTTCCGGTCAGAGTACATATCCCAATCGACTAAACTCACATTGCGCCATCCTGTGCTGACCCCTTGGTTCCGGTCAGAGTACATATCCCAATCGACTAAACTTCCGCCGGACAAGTGGATGCGTTGGATCGTGTTCCGGTCAGAGTACATATCCCAATCGACTAAACTAGTAATGCAATAACCTTATGTATATAAAGGGTTTATTGTCTTTTTAGTGACAAAAAATATTACTTTTCTAGAACAAATCATATTGGTCTGGCGACTTATTTTTAGGCAATTTAGACTTACCTTTAAAGGAAATAATCCTTTCATATTGCTTATCAGTAAAGTGAAAGACACTTACTTTGCCACCTTCTGGCATAAATTAGCTATCCACCCCGATAATTAACCTCGCCAATGGGGGAAACAGTAACCCTTTGCGCTCTTGCTGTTTTTAAAGAACCTGCCGTTTTATAAGTATATTTAAATGGATCTGCTTTATCTCGATTCCTTGAGTCTACATTTGCCTCAAGATGACCAGCTAAGCTTATGACACCATCGCCCCCATTAATTTTAACGATACGCATTATTTTATAAACTCCATCAATTTTTAGACGTACACCATCATTAATCATTAATCGCATTACTAATTGCTTATCCGACTGGCTTAGCATAGGATTACCCAACTTTTTTATACCCTCAACCTCACCTAGATTGCGGATTACTTGATAAGCTTGATAAGTGCTTATGACATCACCGTGCCATTTCTCTTTTTCGTCTTGCCAAATTTCAATGCAATAATTGCTTCCACCAACATAGCCTTTATAAGCAAATGGATTTCCATTAGCATCAACCCCATGCCGATTTTTATTATTAGTGCTATTGATTTCTACTAATTTTTTATTTGCAAACTCACGTGATCGATGGGCGCTACCTTCTTCCCGAATTCTTCTAGTGACCGAACCATTCCCACGTAATCCCCAAGCCGTCTCTTCGTGCATTGCTCCTTGATAACCATGATCTGGTTTATGGCTAATAACGATGTGTTTTAAACCACGTTCGACATGTTCCCGATATGTTTTCCATGGAAGGGGCATATTTTCAACTAATCGGTTAAGTTGCAGGCTCTTAGCTTTTGCACTAGCTTGAGAAAATCGTTGCAATAATCCTTGATCCGTAATGCCAATCACAGCAGCATCTAAAGCATGATGGCGATGATCATCTCGATTTTTAGTAGCGTCTCCTGACAGAAACTGGTTCAAACCGAAAGTACCTCGCAGCAGAGCGGTCATTCGTCCCGGTATAGCCCTTACTCTATTGGGCGGGCAAATTAAGGATAAATACTCCTTTGCAATTCTTGATAAATAGGCAGTGTCATTTAAAGACCTCGCTATAAAATCCTTATCCTCTTTTAACCATCGTTCATAACCATCTTTAGCAAAACGTTTTCCTTTATTTTTTGGCATATATGAGGCACGTTGCAATATTGCCTCGTAGTCATACCCTTTTTCATGGTTTGCACCAAACGCTTCATACGGAGTGTTATTGTCTTTAATTCTGTTAGCACGACTCATGCAAACTGTTTTATTGTTCAGTGAGTCATCTAGAGTTCTAGAATAAGGCAAGATATGTTCAATCTCCACTTCATTGGAAAGTAATTTAGTAATATTTAACTGCTCTCCTGTATAGGGGCAGCATCGATTAGTTGGATCGTTGGGATTGAGCTCATACCAAAGCTGCATTTTTTGTGACAGATCCCTTCGTTTACTTCGATCAAGCGTATCTGGATTAAGTTTTAATATGTCACAGGCTTCTTTGACTAATTTTTCGTTAAAGTCTTGTTTTACTTTTTGCTCACGTTGAAGTTCTAATTTCTTTTCTCGACTTAGCTTCAGGTCTCGAGTGACTTCCACAACAACTTCGCTAGGATGACCGTAACGTTTAATAATGGCATTGACTACCTTACGCAATTCATTAAGACCAATATGTACCGTTGGGTTAGCAATTTTTCCAAAGCGCTCTTCATCGTTGCGAGGGTTATCTTTAGCAAAGGCAACATGCCTTCTTAGGGGTTCGCCATAGTAGGGTAAGGCTTGCATAATCTCTCCAGTAACTTGAGCATGGGAGAGGGTGCTATGCGATTCAAAGCCTGCCGCAAGAACCGCTTTATCGTAAGTTATTACTTGTTTTATTAACTGAGGAAGGATTTTGTCTAACGCAGCTTTACTGAGGTTGCCATAACCTTCAGGGAGCGATGTATTGGCAGTATTTTCAGCCGTTGACTCATCTAAATGATATTTATTCATTAACCAACTAATTGCAATTTTTTCACTTGGCTCATTTAAAAGACGTTCAACAATATGGTCTTGTTCGGATAAAGTTAATGCATACCAAGACTCGCCAAAATGTTCATCTTTAGACAAGATAACTGCGGTGCTATTTCCTTTTAGGAAGTCACGTTTTATATCCTCCAAATTAAAAGACGAATTGGACGATAGTTTTAAAGCTTTTGCCATCGCTTTAAAAGTCACCTTATTTTTTATACTCAATAGATTAAAAATATGGTCTCGCTGTTCTTTGGTAAGCGGTGTTTCAGAAAGATCTTCTGCAACAATCCTAAGGTTGTTTACCTCTTGGTAGATACGAAATAATTGAGAACTTGGTAAAGCAAGAGGCGCACGCTCTTTTTCAGGTATTAATGTGCAGCGACCAGGTTTTACTGGCTTTAGATTTCGCTGAAATAAGAGGGTATCTTTTAATTCATGTCTTGCTCCTTCATTAAATAATGTGGGATTTAGGGTTTGTTGCTTTGTCCACAGTGTGTCAAATTCATGCTCAATCATGGCTCGATCTGCATAAAAATCATATGCCTTATCTCTTTGTGTGCTACCTCGAAGTCTTGCTCTAACGCTTAAACCTTGCTCATGCCGTTTAGCTAACCATTCACCTAAAGTTTGACATTTCTCTTCCCCTAATTTTTCTCGTAGTTTTTTAATGGCTTGCTTTAAGGCACCACTGTCATTATCTTTTTTATCTGTTTTACGGTTACTTAGAAAACCCCTGCGCTGATTGATGTGAAAAAGTGCTCTGGCAAATTCTTGTGGGAGTAGCTTTTCATATAAACCCTTTTTTCGTAGTTCGTAGGGGTTTAAGTTGATGCTGGCTTGCCGCTCTGCAGAGTTTTTTGGGAAAAATCCATGCTTAACCAAAGCATCGATTAATCTATTTTTCCGCTTGAGAAGTCGATCTCGCCTCCTGCGCATTTGCCTAGCCTCTCGCCTAGTTACCGCAAGAGAGCTGCCGTCCTTTGGGTTTCTACCATCTGAAAAGATGCGAACACCCATCTTAATAATGGCTTCTGGTTGATAGTCAGGGTTTATCTTAAGTAAACACCAGCCGATTGAGCTTGTACCAATGTCTAGTCCTAACCGGTACCTAAGTTTTGGCAGCATTTTGTCCCCTCAATTAATCTTTTACAATCCAGATTAAATAGCTTACACTAACCATATAGTTGATTGGGATATGTGCTTTGGACGCTAACAAGCCGAAAAATGCACCAAATGCGGAGCCGCCATGTGCGGCTCTTTTCATTCAAATCATCCCAACATCCTAATGTTCTATTGTTCCGTTTTTTTTAGTGATTTTCGAAGCTCAAAACTGTCATAAGCCCCTGTTCGAACTCTCTGAAATATTCTTACACAGGGGGGGGACGTGTAAGCCCGCTTAAACGGGCATCACGTCTTTAGACGTACCAAATAGCTGGCGGGCTTCACCCCTGTGTTTGTATGGGGTTAGAGCCCGCTGCTTGGTTATCTATTATGGCGAACATGAGATGGATGACTTAAAGCTATGGCCAGCTTGGGTTTTTAGTCCGCCTCCCAACTTCTAAGACTGTTATTGTTGGCGGGCTTATCGGCGGGCTTCGTAGTATTTATTTGTAATATTTCCTTAACTTGCTTTGGAATTGATTGTTTTTGACGTACTTCATCGGTAACCGCTATTACATCGATATCGCCAGAATCAATCAGTGTTTTTAAACAATCTCGAACTTTAGCTTTGCTCGCCTTAAGGTCCCCATCTTTACCAGATAGTCCATCTAATATGTTCCTCGTTGTATTAGGGTGCTTGGCAACATGATCTAATATTCGCTTTGCTATCTTTTGGAGTTCACTGAGTTTGGAAGCTGGTATTGGCTGTGTCAAAATTACTGGTTCCATCACCACTGTGTGGTATTCAGGTGAGACACATTTTTTCAACCATACCCCATTTGAGGGACTGCCATAACTATTTTTAGCTAGACTTAGCCAAACATATTCATTTCGTGTTTGTTCAAGACCATATTTCTTTGCTTTCTCACTTGTCATTGGAATTAGACCAGACATTTGCCTAATTGCATTTTCAAAAGCAAGTGAACCAACAGCAAATCCCTGCGTAAACTCTTCGGCATTTATATTAGCTTTACTAATATGGTGCGCAAACACTACAGCGCTTCCTGTTGATTCAACAATCTTATTAGCCTCTCTACAAATTGAAGTAGCAGTTTCAGAAATATTGAGATCTCCCGAGGCAAACCCTTGCATATGATCCAAAATAACAAGCCCATCCTTGATCCCAAATTCCTTAAGTAATTCAATTATTTCTTCTGTAACTCCTGAGGCTTTGTATTGATTTCTTTCAATGATCGTTAATCTGGCATCAGCCCCAAGGAGCGGAATCAGAAGTAGATTTTCAATGGCCATTGCCTGCTCATCTGAGGTCCAATTGCTTACAATCGCACTAAATTTTCGATTTATTTCTTGTTGATCTTCTTCGCAAAAAAACATTACGACCTTTTGCTGCTTTAATGGACTATTGTTCCAGTCTTTCCCTGCCGCTATATGACATGCAATTGATAGCAGTAACGATGTTTTACCCATGGCACCCAATGCTACTAGGGTCGAAAGGGCGTTAGCTGGGAACAGCCTAATTCCACTATAGATACTGGGGCCAACAAAGTTTCTTGGAGGCATCCCATTTGGGATATACACGGGCCTATATTGGTCTCGATCTCTAAAAAAGCATCGATTAGAATTTAGGTCTTCTTCCTTAAGAACATTGGATTTATTTGTCTGCACCCCTTCAAAAGCCTTATTTAGTGTGTGTTGACCGTAGGTAAAGTCGCCAATCATTCGATCCCACTTATCTCGATAGAGTTCAGATGCTCTCATGACTTGATCAGCTTCATTGATCGTTAGTTTCCGGTTGGCCATATGCTTAGAAAGAGCTAAGTCTGCCTCTGATTGACTGGGATACCCAGTAATATCACCATCAAATAATTTTTTATATTTGCTGTCAGTTGGCATAGGACCAAAGATGCTTGGTAATTTCAGCTGAATATCCATTGGCAGAGGACCTTTATGGATAGCACCCACTATCGATTGTTTAGAAGGACTATTTTTATGGCCTTTGTTGTCAATTAATTCAAGAAAAGAGGGGATGAGTTTGGACCCATCAATTAAATTACAAATCATGATTGACCCCCACTTAATACGTGTCCAGTCACGGATAGAAAGCGGCCGTCATCATAAATTTCTAGTTTGTCAACTTTGCGACCCTTGCCTGATAGTTTTCCGTTAACGAATAGGCGAAGACCATTACTGCTTGGTGATACCTCACAGTAAGCACCCTCTTTGACAGCCTGTTTGACCCACTTTTCTACGTCAGGCCTTTTTTCAAAGACCTCAATTGCATCGTCAATGTCAATGCCAACAATATTTGTATCACACATAAGAACACCCACCCCTGTGTATGAGCCTGATTCATATGCTTGCTTAGCCTCTTCAAATGTTCCAAAGTCCTCTGGTTTATTGACACTTACTTTTTTTCCAGTTGAAGGATTGCGAGGCGCTTTATGGTACTTACCGGTTGGGTTGCCATTCTTATCAAGTCGTGGTTCTGCCCGCCATACTCCCCAGCGCAGTTTTTTTAGTTCGTCAGGGATCTTATTAAAGTCAGGCTTTAGCCAATCGGGCTCCATGACATTGCCAGTCAAATCATTTTTTGTATCGTTCATTTCAGTTCTCCAAATTAGTAAAAAAAGTTACTGCGGATGTTCATCCTATTTACTTTTTGGGTGAGCGGAGCGATATTTTTATCAGTGCATCTATTGCTTGAGCATAGGTTAATTTTTTAATATTTTCAGTGTGTTAGTAAATTTTTGAGCCTGTTGTTAAAACGCTACAAATGGATTTAAAGTAATTTTTTAAGAGTACGTTTAGTCAAGTTTCTTGAGAATGGCTTCATGGCTTGGGTGTGTATATCTAGCCAACTGCGTAAGTGTTTTATGACCGCTTATATGACTCAACTCGATAACATTAAGTCCTGCATCAGATAGCCTGCTTAATGCTTCGTGGCGACAGTCATGCAGCCTTAAATCATTAAATGGGTTTACACCTTCAGACTTCCAATTTTCTTTTGCCACCTTAATGGCTTTGTCAAAGTATCTTCGCAACGCATCCATGCTTAGTGGAAAGACTCGTTCAGGATGCGCATCCTTGACGTCTCCTAAAATTTGTATTGCCTTTAGTGTGAGGGGTACTTGTCTTGGTTCACCGTTCTTTGTGATGTGTAGAAATGCTCTACGACTTGGTAAATCAATGTCAATCCATTTGAGCCCCATGATCTCGCCTCTGCGCATACCTGTTTCAAGTGCAAATTGAATGATTGGTTTTAATAACCTTGAAGTTGATTGTGAGCAAGCTAAAAGTAGGGCGGTTTCAGTCTCACCATTGATTCGTTTTGTTCTACTTGGGTTAGCTGGAAGTCGCTTCATACCTTTGATGGGGTTTTCAACGGTCATTGACCATTCGGTTTGCAGCATCTGGTAAATCTTTGAAATGGCGTTGTAATAGTGGTTTACTGTGTCACCAGAGCGACCCCGTGAAAGCAGGTCATCACGCAGGGTAAAGACTTTTGCTTTATTAATGCTTTGGACGTACTCCTTGCCCCAATGCCTGATTAGCGTTCTGATAGTGCCAGTTTCAGTCTTACAATTTCGTTTATAAATTGTGTGGTTCTTAACATAGTGCTCGGCTGCTTCACCAAAGCTAAGTTTTTTATCCAACATGCTGTTCGTTATCGTATTGCTGGATTTAATTACTCCTTGGTCGATCTCGGTCTCGATTTGTCTAGCCCACGTAGAAGCTTCTTTATGGGTTTTAAATGTTTTGGAATAGCTGGGATATCCTTTTCGAATAACTCTTGCCCGATAGCGCCCATTTCGCTTTTGAATTGCTGCCATGTACCACCTCAATTGACCAAAAATTGACCAAAAGAGCTCTTATAAATCTTACCCCGTCTTATCCCTATGATTTCATTTAGATTTTCATTGAGCCATTGGGTCAGCAACGCCCTTCTAAGGCGTAGGTCGCACGTTCGAATCGTGCTGGGCAGGCCAAAAACTAAAAGTAAAATCCAATTAAATAAAGGCGGGTAGGGGAGATGTAGCTAAATCAGAAGAGCTCTCACCGAAGTGTATTTTACTGCTTTAAATGAACATAATTGACCACCGATTGACCAAAATTTGACCAGAAATTACTAGGCCGAATTTGAAGACGTTACTGGGGGTCCCCCCTTATCAATTTCCCAGAATCTAGTACCCCACCGTACCCCCACCCTCCCATTTTTAAAAAGGGTCCCATCTAGCTCACCTTTACACATAGTTTTACTCAAACAAAGGGCAAATACACAAATTGAAAAATAAGTGTAGAAATTTCACAAAATAAATTTCTTGC
>CAMCTR010000049.1 GCA_945878605.1 Candidatus Methylopumilus universalis
TCTTTGATGGCAGCTTGCAAGGCATTGCTCGCACAGACAAGCCAGCGTTTAGCTTCCAAGGTCACCCTGAAGCGAGCCCTGGCCCAACCGAGATGAGTTATTTGTTCGATCGATTTGTCGAATCCATGCAACAGCACAAGCAATAAGAAAACTATGGCAAAACGTACAGACATTAAAAGTATTTTGATTATTGGCGCTGGCCCAATTGTGATTGGTCAGGCTTGTGAATTTGACTATTCAGGTGCGCAAGCTTGTAAAGCGCTGAGAGAAGAAGGTTACCGCGTCATTTTGGTGAACTCTAATCCAGCGACCATCATGACCGACCCTGAAATGGCGGATGCGACCTATATCGAGCCAGTGACTTGGCAAGTAGTTGAGAAGATTATCGCTAAAGAGCGTCCAGATGCTTTGTTGCCAACCATGGGCGGTCAAACAGCGTTGAACTGTGCGTTGGATTTGGATAAGCATGGTGTTTTGCAAAAATACAATGTTGAGTTGATTGGCGCTAGCAAGCATGCGATTGATAAAGCAGAAGATAGACAAAAATTTAAAGAAGCGATGACCAAGATTGGTCTTGGTTCAGCACGTTCTTCAGTGGCGCATAGTCTTGAAGAGGCTTTGCAAGTGCAAGCAAGCATCGGTTATCCAGCGATTATTCGCCCATCATTTACTATGGGTGGTAGCGGCGGTGGTATTGCTTACAACCGTGAAGAGTTTTTGGCGATTTGCGAGCGCGGTCTTGAGGCTTCGCCAACTAAAGAGTTGTTGATTGAAGAGTCGCTTCTTGGTTGGAAAGAGTATGAGATGGAAGTGGTGCGCGATACCAAAGATAACTGCATCATCATCTGTTCAATTGAAAACTTAGACCCAATGGGCGTGCATACAGGCGACTCAATCACTGTTGCGCCAGCACAAACGCTCACAGATAAAGAATATCAAATTATGCGCAATGCATCGCTTGCGGTGCTACGTGAGATAGGCGTGGATACTGGCGGTTCAAACGTACAGTTTGCGATTAACCCAGCAGATGGCCGCATGATTGTGATTGAGATGAACCCCCGTGTATCACGTTCTTCTGCTTTGGCATCAAAAGCCACAGGGTTCCCCATTGCTAAAGTAGCAGCAAAATTGGCTGTTGGCTTTACCCTCGATGAGCTTAAAAATGAAATTACTGGTGGTGCCACCCCAGCTTCATTTGAGCCTTCTATTGATTATGTAGTAACCAAGATTCCACGTTTTGCATTTGAAAAATTCCCACAAGCAGATTCACGCTTAACCACCCAAATGAAATCTGTGGGTGAAGTGATGGCGATCGGCCGTACTTTCCAAGAGTCATTCCAAAAAGCCTTGCGCGGCTTGGAAGTTGGCGTTGATGGTTTGGATGAAAAAACCTCAGATTTCGATGAAATTCAAAAAGAACTCGGCGAGCCAGGTCCTGAGCGTATTTGGTATGTAGGGGATGCTTTCCGCGCTGGCATGACGGTCGCGCAAGTCCATGACCACTCTAAGATTGATCCTTGGTTCTTGGTGCAAATCGAAGACATTATCAATCGTGAAATAGCATTAAAAGGCCGCCATTTAGCTGATTTAGACAAAGATGCATTATTCCAATTAAAACGCCGTGGTTTTTCAGACCGCCGTTTAGCTGGGTTGTTAGGCACAGATCAACATGCAGTGCGGGCTTATCGCCAAGCACTCAATGTGCGTCCTGTTTATAAGCGCGTGGACACTTGTGCAGCTGAATTTGCGACTAATACCGCTTACATGTATTCCACTTATGAAGAAGAGTGCGAAGCGAAGCCTAACAATAAAAAGAAAATCATGGTACTTGGCGGTGGTCCAAACCGTATCGGTCAAGGAATTGAGTTTGACTATTGCTGCGTGCATGCAGCATTTGCGATGCGTGAAGATGGTTATGAAACCATCATGGTGAACTGTAATCCTGAGACTGTTTCAACCGATTACGACACTTCTGACCGTTTATACTTTGAGCCGCTTACCTTAGAAGATGTGCTTGAAGTGGTGGCAATTGAAAAACCGGTTGGCGTGATTGTGCAATACGGTGGCCAAACGCCACTTAAATTGGCCCGTGATTTAGAAAAAGCGGGTGTGCCAATTATAGGTACAACGCCAGATGCGATTGACCGCGCTGAAGACCGCGAGCGCTTCCAAAAAATGTTGCAAGAGCTAGGCCTAAAACAACCGCCTAACCGGACAGCGAGGACGCCAGACGAGGCATTGCGTTTAGCACAAGAGATTGGCTATCCATTGGTCGTTCGCCCATCTTACGTGCTTGGTGGTCGTGCGATGGAAATCGTACAAGAGCAAGCGCAGCTTGAGCGCTACATGCGCGAAGCGGTGAAAGTTTCAAATGAATCGCCAGTGTTGTTAGACCGTTTCTTAAATGATGCGCTTGAAGTGGACGTGGATGCTTTATGTGATGGCGAAGAAGTGATTATTGGTGGCATCATGGAGCACGTTGAGCAAGCGGGGGTGCACTCAGGCGATTCTGCATGTTCATTGCCACCTTATAGTTTGTCTAAAAAGCTTCAAGATGAACTGCGTGTTCAAACAGTGCAAATGGCGAAAGCGCTTGGGGTTGTTGGTTTGATGAACGTCCAGTTCGCGATTCAAGGTGAAACGGTTTTTGTGCTCGAAGTAAATCCCCGTGCATCACGGACTGTGCCATTCGTTTCTAAAGCCTGTGGTTTGCAATTAGCGAAAATCGCAGCACGTTGTATGACGGGCGTAAAACTAAAAGATCAGGGCGTGACCAAAGAAATCGTGCCGCCTTATTATTCAGTGAAGGAAGCGGTATTCCCGTTCATTAAATTCCCAGGTGTAGATACGATTCTTGGCCCGGAAATGAAATCAACGGGCGAAGTAATGGGCATTGGTAGTACCTTTGCTGAGGCTTTTGTGAAATCCCAATTGGGGTCTGGTGATGTGTTACCAAAAGGCGGCAAAGCCTTTATTAGCGTGCGTCGTGAAGACCGTGAGCGCGTGGTTGAAATTGCACAAGCCTTGGCAAACTTAGGTTTTCAATTGTTGGCAACGCGCGGTACCGCAGGGGCTTTGGCTGAGGCGGGTTTAACGGTTACGCCAGTCAATAAAGTGGCTGAAGGTCGCCCACACATAGTGGATATGATTAAAAACAATGAAATTAATTTTATTGTGAACGTGACAGAAGATAAGCGTGCGGTGCATGATTCTTACGCCATTCGCCGTAATGCCTTACAGCAAAAGGTGACTTACTATACAACGTTAGCAGGCGCTAAAGCAGCATGTATGGGCATGGGATATGTGCAAGAACTTGGCGTTCAGTCATTGCAAGAGTTGCATAAAACACTCACTAAGTAATAAGATGCTTATAAATCAACCACGCCTAATTTGTTAGGTGTGGTTTTTATTTTATATAGACCGTAAATAGCGATCAATCGAAAAAGAAACAAGGTAGAAAATATGAATCAAATTCCAGTCACCGTAAAAGGCGCAGAGCTTTTAAAAGCTGAATTAAATCGCTTAAGAAGTATCGATCGTCCTGCTGTGATTGAGGCAATTTCTGAAGCGCGTGCACAAGGTGACTTGTCTGAAAATGCAGAGTATGAGGCTGCAAAAGAAAAACAAAGCTTTATTGAAGGCCGCATTAATGAGATTGAGGCTAAGCTTTCAAACGCAATGGTCATAGACCCGAAAACCTTAAATGCGGAGGGTCGCTGTGTATTTGGCGCGACTGTGGATGTTGAAGATTTAGATACTGGAGATACATCCACTTATCAAATCGTGGGTGATGACGAGGCCGATATCAAGTCTGGTAAGATTTCAATCAGCTCGCCTATTTCACGTGCCTTAATTGGTAAGTCAGAAGGCGATGTGGCCGAAGTCGTAGCGCCCAATGGTATTCGCTCATATGAAGTCTTAAACGTGCAGTACATCTAAATGATAGATGCCTTAAAATTGCTGGTTGTTTAACTATCCGGAGCAAGTGTAATGAATCAAATTGCAGATAAATTAGCGTTATTTTCCATCACCTTGTGGGTGGGTGCATTATGGGCAATTGGCTATCTTGCGGCGCCTACTTTGTTTTACCACTTACCTGACAGGCAGTTGGCAGGTGCTTTGGCAGGCGGAATGTTTGCAATTGTGGCTTACATTGGCATGGCATGCGGCACTTATTTGTTACTCAATCGCGTCACCAAGTTCGGTGCTCACGCTTTTAAACAAGGCTTTTTTTGGGCGGTGTTCATGATGTTACTGCTCACATTGGCAGGTCACTTTGGCATTGCACCGATTATTGCGCAGTTAAAAGCGGATGCGATACCTTTAGATGTCATGCACAGTGTGTTTGCTGATCGATTTGCAACATGGCACGGGGTGGCAAGTATTGCTTATGCCATTCAAAGTGTATTAGGATTAGTGTTAGTGTTGAAAGCGACTCGCTAAATTTGAGCCGCTTCCAAATGAGATTTATTTTGGGATAACAATTTTTGCAGTTTCAGCTTGGCGGTAAATCACCAACTGTTTGCCGATGTGATGCACTTTAATAGCGCCCGTTTTTTCACAGATTTCTTCTAGCATCGCAACGCGTGCATCTCTGTCATCACCAAATACTTTGATTTTGATGAGTTCGTGGGCATTTAGGCTATTTTCAATTTCTTGTAAAACGTTCGCTGTCAGACCATTATTGCCGATCATGACAACAGGATTTAATTTGTGTGCCAAACCGCGAAGGTGGCTGATTTGTTGAGTATTCACGCAGTGTTTATCTTATCTTGTTGATTCATTGAGGAAGTCATTTTATCACATGAAGCATAGGCCATGAAAAGAACCAAAACCAGTAAAGCTTGGATGCAAGCGCATGTGAATGACCCATACGTGAAGCTTGCACAAAAGGACGGTTATCGTGCGCGTGCAGCTTATAAGCTACTTGAAATTGATGATAAAGATAGGCTGATTAAGCCCGGCATGGTGGTGGTTGATTTAGGCTCAACCCCGGGCAGTTGGTCGCAAGTGGCGATTCAGCGACTAAAAGGCAACGGCCGTGTGATTGCATTGGATTTATTGCCAATGGTGGGTATTCCTGGGGTCGAGTTTATTCAAGGCGATTTTCGTGAAGATGAAATCCTTGCGCAGTTAGAAGAAAAATTAAATGGTCACCAAATAGACCTTGTAATTTCAGATATGGCCCCCAATATAAGCGGTATGAGTTCAGTGGATCAGCCCAATGCGGTTTATTTAACAGAGCTAGCGGTAGACTTTAGTTTGAAATGGTTGAAACCAGAGGGCAACTTCTTAGTCAAAGTATTTGTAGGCTCAGGGTTTGAAGAGATCGTAAAAGTTATGCGAGATAGTTTTGAGAAGGTGGTAACCCGCAAGCCCAAAGCCTCGCGTGATAGAAGTACTGAAGTTTACTTGCTGGGCTTGAAACGCAAAGCAAACGATATTTAATGACCTATTTTATTTGGACGTTATTCCGCTAATACTGGCTTGATTTAGTGGTAAGATTTTAATTATGCAAATGCAATCTATAAAAGGATGTAATCTTGAATAACACCATCAAACAAATCGCGATATGGGTGATTATTGCCATTATCTTGATGTCTGTATTTAACCAATTTACTAGTAAAAATGGCACAGACAATCAGATCGTTTACTCACAGTTTATCAATGAAGTGCAACAAGGCCGCGTTGCAAAAGTGACGATAGAAGGTCGGGTGTTGCGTGGTGAGACGAATGATGGTAAAAAATTCAACTCTTACGCGCCCTACGATCCAGGCATGATGGGTGACTTGCTGAAAAACAACGTTAAGGTTGAAGCAAGGCCAGAGCAAGAGCAATCATTGCTCATGAGCCTGTTGATCAACTGGGGTCCGATGCTTTTGTTGATTGGCGTTTGGGTATTCTTTATGCGTCAAATGCAAGGTGGCGGTAAAGGTGGTGCGTTCTCATTCGGTAAGAGCAAAGCGCGTCAATTAGACGAAGCCACTAACCAAACTACTTTTGCCGATGTGGCAGGTTGCGACGAAGCTAAAGAAGAAGTGTCTGAGTTGGTTGAATTCTTGCGCGACCCAGGAAAATTTCAAAAACTAGGCGGCCGTATTCCTCGTGGAGTGTTGATGGTTGGCCCACCAGGCACAGGTAAAACCTTGCTTGCCAAAGCAATTGCTGGTGAAGCTAAAGTGCCGTTCTTTACCATTTCAGGTTCTGACTTTGTTGAGATGTTTGTGGGTGTGGGTGCGGCACGTGTGCGTGACATGTTTGAACAAGCCAAAAAAACAGCACCATGCATCATCTTTATCGATGAAATTGATGCGGTTGGTCGTCATCGCGGCGCAGGTACTGGCGGCGGGAACGATGAACGCGAGCAAACGCTGAACCAAATGCTCGTTGAGATGGACGGCTTTGAGCCTAACTCTGGCGTCATTGTCATTGCGGCAACTAACCGTGCAGACGTGCTCGATAAAGCTTTGCTCCGTCCAGGCCGTTTTGATCGTCAAGTGATGGTCGGCTTGCCGGATATTCGTGGTCGTGAACAAATTCTTTTAGTGCATATGCGTAAAGTGCCTATTGATACTGACGTTAAAGCGGACATTCTTGCCCGTGGCACGCCTGGCTTTTCAGGTGCGGACTTAGCTAATTTGGTGAATGAAGCTGCACTCTTTGCTGCTCGTCGCAATAAACGTACAGTGGATATGTCTGACTTTGAAGATGCAAAAGACAAGATCTTTATGGGCCCAGAACGGACATCTATGGTCATGCGTGAAGAAGAGCGTCGCAATACCGCCTTCCACGAATCTGGTCATGCGGTGGTGGCGAAGCTATTACCTAGGGCTGACCCTGTGCACAAAGTGACCATTATGCCGCGCGGTTGGGCGCTTGGTTTGACATGGCAATTGCCAGAGTTTGACCGTATTAGTAACTATCGCGACAAAATGTTAGAAGAGATTTCTATCCTTTTCGGTGGTCGTATTGCGGAAGAAATTTTCATGCATCAAATGTCCACTGGCGCATCCAATGACTTTGAACGCGCGACTAAATTAGCGCGAGACATGGTAACGCGCTACGGTATGTCTGATGCGCTTGGTACCATGGTGTATGCGGGGAATGAACAAGATTCATTCTTCGGCAACATGTCATCTAAAACCGTATCTGAAGCCACGCAACAAAAAGTGGACGCTGAAATTCGTCGCATTTTAGATGAACAATATGCAATCGCGCGCAAATTGTTAGAAGACAATCGCGATAAGGTTGAAGCGATGACAGCTGCTTTGCTGGAATGGGAAACCATTGATGCTGAGCAGATTAATGACATTATGGCAGGCCAACCGCCAAGAGCGCCTAAGCCAAGCCAAGCCAGCAATAAGGCAGCTAAAGGTGACAATGGCACAACGGGCAGTCAGCCAACAGTTGCGCCGCAACCTGCTGCAAAAAACTAAAATCTTAATCATTGATCCTCAAACTTGGTAAGCCATGCGGTGTGTTGGGCTAACAATCCAGTGCGCTGCTTGGCTTAATGAATATGCTTTTTTCCTGTGGTAGATTCCAGCTTGATCTTTCTTCGCCACGTGTCATGGGTATTGTGAATGTCACCCCTGACTCTTTCTCCGATGGCGGCAAATTCAATACTACGGATAAAGCCGTTGCGCATGCCATGCAATTGGTAGCGCAGGGCGCAGATATTTTAGATATTGGCGGTGAATCCACGCGTCCTGGCGCGACCCCTGTGCCGCTCGATGAAGAACTCAAGCGTGTCATTCCTGTCATAAAGGCCCTTATTGAAGTAGGCATTCCGCTTTCGGTTGATACCTATAAACCAGAGGTCATGCGCGCGGCCATTGATGTGGGCGTGGATATGGTCAACGATGTATGCGCTTTGCAAGAGCCACATACGCTTGAGATTGTGGCGGGTAGTAAGGTCGGAGTTTGCTTAATGCACATGCAAGGCCGCCCACAAACCATGCAGGCCGACCCGCAATATCAAGATGTGGTGGCTGAAGTGACTAGCTTTTTAGCCGCCAGATTAAAAGCCGCAGAGCAGGCTGGGGTCGCGTGTGAGCGCATCGTCTTAGACCCGGGGTTTGGCTTTGGTAAACGTACAGCGCATAATCTGACTTTGCTTAACCACTTATCAAGTCTACAATCCTTAGGCTTGCCTTTATTGATAGGCCTTTCACGTAAATCGGTGTTGGGACAGGTGCTTGGGTCTGAAGTTGGTGATTTAGCATTAGATGAGCGCGTCCATGCCAGCATTGCCGCCTCAGTAGTTTCAGTGATGAAGGGCGCGAATATTGTGCGTGTGCATGATGTAAAGCCGACAGTAGATGCTTTAAAAATTGTTTCTGCTGTGATGCAGAATTAAAAAAGATGTTTTAAGAAGATGGGCTTTTAAAAGAACCGCATAATGGGTAAAAAATATTTCGGTACAGATGGCATTCGTGGCCGTGTTGGCATCAGCCCAATCACGTCAGAGTTTGTGATGCGATTAGGGTATGCCGCTGGCCGTGTGCTGGCCAATGCTGACCTGCATTTAGCTAAAGATGCACGCCCAACGGTTTTAATTGGCAAAGACACCCGCATTTCGGGCTATATGCTTGAGTCAGCCTTGCAGGCAGGGCTATGTGCCGCTGGGGTAAATGTCCGGCTCACCGGCCCAATGCCAACCCCAGCTGTGGCTTATTTAACCCGAGCTTTAAGAGCGCAAGCGGGCATTGTCATATCAGCCTCGCATAATCCCTTTGAAGATAACGGCATTAAGTTTTTCTCAAGCCTAGGCACTAAGTTGCCTGATGATGTTGAGCTTCAAATAGAAGCAGAACTTGATAAGCCAATGGAAGTCATGCAGTCAGTAGCTTTAGGTCGCGTTAAGCGGATTGATGATGCGGCAGGTCGCTATGTTGAGTTTTGCAAAAGTACCTTTCCTAATGACCTAGATTTGCGTGGCCTCAAGATAGTCCTCGATTGTGCTAATGGCGCCACTTACCATGTTGCGCCGCCCGTATTTCATGAGCTAGGCGCCGAAGTGATTGCGATAGGCAATCAACCTAACGGACTTAACATTAATGCAGACTCTGGCACCACCCATCCGCAAGCTTTGTGCAAAGCGGTGGTTGAGCATCAGGCCGATTTAGGCATTGCTTTTGATGGCGATGGCGATCGCGTGATGATGGTGGACTCAGCAGGCAATCTGCTTGATGGCGACCAACTGCTTTATATCATTGCCCAGCATAGACATCACCAAGGCAATCTTGGCGGCGGCGTTGTCGGTACGCTGATGACTAACCTTGCGTTAGAACATTATTTTAAAAAATCGAATATCGCCTTCACCCGCGCCAAAGTGGGCGATAGGCATGTCCGTGAAATGCTGGTAGCTAAGAGCTGGCAATTAGGCGGCGAAAATTCAGGTCACATCCTTTGCCTAGATAAACATACCAGTGGCGATGGCATTATCGCTGCGCTACAAGTATTAGCCGCGCTGAATGCGCAAAATAAAACCTTGCTTGAAGTTGGCAAATCACTCACTTTATATCCGCAAGTATTAATCAACGTGCCGGTGAAACGTCGTATTGATATGGATAGTAATGTGTTAGTACAATCTGCTGTGAAAAAAGCCGAACAAGCACTCAACGGCAATGGCCGTATCTTATTAAGAGCTTCTGGCACCGAATTAAAATTCCGCGTGATGGTGGAAGGTGTGGATGGTGAGCTGGTTAATCAACTCGCTAAAGAGATTGCCAAAGAAGTGGCGGAACAAGCAAAATAGGTATCCAGCGATTGAACGATAAAAGCAATGCCTAAGCAACCAGCGCAACTTAAACTACTCCTAGCTAACAAAAGCGCGGGCAGAGAGAAAAACGGGAGCCTCAGCTCCCGTTCATGTACCAACTTAAAATTCAATCAAGCGTTTGTGTTTTACGACGGCGTGCAATAAAACCCATGATACCAGCACCCATCAACAACATAGTTGAAGTGTCTGTTTCAGGAATGGGTGCAGTTGGTGTTGAGAACGTGGCATATAAACGGTCAGCCGCCA
>CAMCTR010000050.1 GCA_945878605.1 Candidatus Methylopumilus universalis
ATATCTTTCAAATAGCCATCTTTGCCATCGCGATGGTAAAGTCTTGCAAAAATGCCAAGCACTTTGATGTGGCGCTGCGCACCCATCCATTCAAAGTCACGGTAAAAATCTGCCACATCCTCTGGCACTGGCAAGCCAGCTGTTCTTGCAGACTGCCAATAACGCACTGCCCAATCCAAAATCTGATCTTCTTCCCAGCAAATATAAGCATCTTTAAGTAAAGAAACCAAGTCGTAGGTAATTGGGCCATAGACCGCATCTTGAAAGTCTAAAATGCCTAAGTCATTCGAACTACCTTGTACCATCAAATTACGGGAGTGATAATCGCGATGCACATACACTTTTGATTGCGCCAAAATGTTAGCATTAAGCAAATCAAAGGTTTTTTTCAAGGTTTGTTGCTGAGCATCGGACAAATTCACATTCAAATGCTTAGCGACATACCAATCCGGAAAAAGCGCCATCTCAAGAGTAAGGAGCGCTTCGTCATACTCTGGAAAAATATTTGGCTTGCTTGCAAGCTGCATGGTCACCAAGGCATTGCTCGCAACTCGATATAAGTCGGCAGCAACATCCAAGCCATCGGGCGCTTGCAAGGCAGTTAAGAAAGTTGTATTGCCCAAATCTGAAAGCAATAAAAATCCATTCGGAATATCTTGCGCAATCACTTTTGGCACGTTCAAGCCCGCGTCGGCAAAGACCTGGGCCACATGCACAAATGGCGCGCAGTCCTCTTGTGGCGGGGGGGCATCCATGGTGATGAAAGTGACATCATTGACGGTCACCCTAAAATAACGCCTAAAGCTAGCGTCTGCCGAGGCAGGTTCAATCTTATAAGGCGTGTTTTTCAACACCAACAACAACCATGCGTTTAATTGCTGCAATCGTTCCAATTTAGATATCCATCAACAAAGTTATTTAGGGCTAAAAACCCTTAAAGCTCCATTTTAATTGTTCAAAAAAGCTAAAAAAACACATCTTTAAGCTATCATACTGGGATGATGAAAAACGTGTTTAAAACTATATTCGTTGTGCGATTTTATCACCCAAAAAGAACCCCGCGTTTAATTAATATTCGCGAATACTAATATTGAAATATAGCTCCTTTATTTTTAGTGCAATTCTCGCCATATTGAGGCCTGAACTCGCTTGTGCAGAGGAAACCAAGCTTCCTGAAAGCAACGCAGATAAAAATAATCAGATTGCACTCAAGTTAGATCAAGAAATCTTGCCTATCACAGCTCCGACTGTTAGCGAAACTTCAACCCGCATTCCAAAAGTAGACTTGCGTATCAAGTTACGCATGAGTAAAAGTATCATCAATTTTGATGGGCTAAACACGATCACTCAAACTGCTGAAATTGATCCGCTCAGCTTCAAAAAAGAAGCTGATGCAGAAAACGATATGCTTGCAAATGGTGCTGTGATTATCGAGGGTGACCGAATAGAAGTTCAGCTTGATAGAAGTATGACTTCTTTAGGGAATGCTTCGCTGAAAACGGGCTCAAACGTTATTCTTGGCGACCGTATTGAATTTCATTCACAAAATCATACAACGCACTCCGCGGGGCACGCATCGATGACAAGCCCAGACAGCCTAGTAAAAGGCCCGTCATTCCATCTCAACATAGATGACGGTACCGGAGAGATGCCAAACGCCTCTTTCTTTATGTATAAGCCAATCATTAAAATCTCTCCTTTAGGGGCTTTGGGTGATAAGCTTTATGGGCAAAATCCCGGATTAAATAATGACCTTTTATCTGGGGTGGTTGATCGAAACATGATTCCGGTCAATGGAGAAAATAAGCCAATCTTAGGTTTAGAAAACACTGAAAATACTGAAGCAAAGAAAGTAAGTTCGCGCGGCGATGCTGAAATGCTTTTTTTCGAGGGCACATCCAAGAGAAGACTACTTAAATCTCGTTACACTACTTGCGAGGTTGGTTCAGATGATTGGTATATCAAATCGGGTCAACTGAAGATCAATGACGAAACTAAAACAGCAGTTGCCACGAATGCGACCGTTGAGTTCAAAGGTGTGCCTATTTTGTACACTCCTTGGATTAACTTTCCATACGCCAATCAACGAAAATCGGGACTATTAGCACCGCTTTGGGGCACCACCACCAAAAGCGGCTTTGAAATACTCACGCCTTTTTACTGGAATATCTCTCCGAATATGGATGCAACTTTTGCAAGTCGATATTTGAGCAAACGTGGCTTGCAAGGGCAAGCTGAGCTTCGCTACTTAGAGGAGGGTTACGCAGGTATTGTAGCTGCGGAGTATTTGCCAACAGACGAGATGACAAATAAAAACCGTTATTTTGCAAAAATCAAACATCAGCATAATTTCGGAGACGGTTGGTCTGGCGGCGTTGATGCACAAACAGTCTCTGACGACAAATACTTTTCCGACTTATCAACTCAAATTATCACCACCAGCAAGGTGAACTTGCTCCAACAAGCTAACATCAATTATTCAGGCGATGTCTGGCAATTTGGGGCCTTGGCTCAAAAATACCAAACTTTAGATAGCAAGTCGTTTCCTTACCAGCGCATACCACAACTCACATTAAACGGAACTAAAGATTGGGATTGGGGAACAAGTCGCATACAAAATCAACTAACCAGATTTGAGTCAGACCCAAACTCAACACTTGCGGTAAAAGCGGGAACCCGCTTTAGCACTTACCCAAGCATCAGTATGCCAATAACAAGACCATATGGTTATGTCACCCCTAAAATTGGGGTCAATTATACTAGCTACAGCTTAGACACCATCGACCCTTTGTTATCATCTAACTACAACAAAACAGCTGATCGCACCCTACCAATTGTCAGCCTAGATAGTGGATTATTCTTTGAGCGTGACACTCGAATTGTTAGCAGAAATTACACTCAGACATTGGAACCAAGACTTTTCTATGTGTATATTCCCTACCAAGATCAAAAACGCCTTCCCGTATTTGATACAGGGGTTGCCGACTTGAATATGGGCACGATGTTTGCTGAAAACCAATATACAGGGGGCGACCGTATTAACAATGCGAATCAACTCAGCATGTCGTTTAGTTCGCGCATGATTGATGTAGATACTGGCGAACAAAGGCTAGCTGCGTCTATTGGTCAACGCTTTTACTTTACGGACCAAAAAGTCTGCATGCCCCGTAATTCAATGACCGACCCATCTGATCCCGATCCTGGCAAATGTTCTAGCAAAGATCCTTTACGCACAGGAGCTAGCTCAGACATTGTGACAGCCGCCACCGCAAGATTAGTGAATAAATGGAATATTGATGCAGGATGGCAATACAACAATGATACTGGCGAAACCGTTAAAGGGAATATCGGTACACGATACAATCCTGAGCCCGGCAAAGTGCTCAACTTAAGCTATCGTTATACTCAAAACAATTTAGAGCAAATTAATTTATCCAGCCAATGGCCACGTGGCCGAGGCTACTATGGCCTAGCACGAGCAAACTACTCCATACGTGAAGGCTCAATGATTGAGGGACTTGTAGGGATTGAGTATGATGCGGGCTGTTGGCAATCTCGCTTTGTTGTCCAACGTGTGCAAACCGCAACAGCCGATGCAAACTTTGCAATGTTTTTCCAATTAGAACTTGGCGGAATGGCATCGATAGGCTCAAATCCGCTACAATTGATCAATCGCAACATTCCGGGCTACAAGAGCAGTGGCCTACTCCCTGATAATTATCGTCAACTATATAATGAGTAAAATGCAAAGCACATCTATGTTTAAATCTACTTTCAAACCGACCATCGTATTGCTTATTAGCCTATTTTTGTTTAGTTCGGCGTTATTGGCGGATCAGTCCAAACAAGGCGAAATACTCAAAATGGACCGCATTGTGGCGATTGTGGATCAAGTCGTGATTACCGAAAAAGAATTGGCTGGCCGAATTAAAACTGTGACTACTCAACTAGAAAAGCAAGGTACAGAGCTTCCGCCTCCAGCCATTCTTGAAAAGCAAATTCTTGAGCGCATGATTACAGATAGACTGCAATTACAATTAGCGAGTCAAACAGGATTGCGCATTGATGACAACCAACTAGATAAAACCATAGAACGTATTGCCGGCCAAAACAAAATGGATATCCCTACTTTCAAAAAAGCCCTGTTAGAAGATGGCATTCAATACAGAAAGTTTAGAGAAGATATCCGCAACGAAATCACCTTAGCTAGACTACGAGAGAGAGAGGTAGATAATCGCATCAATATAACCGAGTCTGAAATTGATAGTTTTATTGCGATGCAGTCCGCCTCCAATAGCACTGATGAATTTGAAATTTCTCATATCTTAATTCGCGCTGGCGAAGATACAGCGCCAGAAGATTTGAAAAAATTGCGCGTAAAAGCTGAAGATGCCCTTGCGCAGCTCCAAACTGGCAAAGACTTTGCAAAGATTTCCGCCAGTTTTTCTGATGCGCCTAATGCACTTGAAGGCGGCGGCCTAGGTTGGAAAAGTGGCTCGCAAATTCCAGCTTTATTTCTTGAGGCCCTTAAGCCGCTAAAAGCGGGAGAGCTTAGCTCAATACTTCGCAGTCCAAATGGCTTTCATATTTTAAAGGTCACTAATCGCCGAGGGGGCTCATCTCCCCTTGTTGTTGGCCAGACGCATGTCCGCCACGTCCTCATCAAGTTTAGTGAAGTTGTCTCTGAAAAAGATGCGCTGACAAGAATTGTAAGCATCAAGGAACGTCTAGACAACGGAGAAAAGTTTGAGGATTTAGCCCGTCAATATTCAGATGATGGTTCAGCAAAAAGTGGCGGCGACTTATCTTGGGTGAATCCAGGCGATACCGTCCCAGAGTTTGAAAAAATCATGAACGTATTAGCTCTGGGGGAAATCAGCAACATTATTAAAACACAATTTGGATTGCACGTTATCCAGGTGCTCGAAAGACGAAATCAAGACATGACCAAAGAAGCTGCTCGCATAAAAGCTAGACAAGAGATTCGTGCCAGAAAATCTGATGAAGCTTTTCAAGATTGGGTGCGTGAACTTCGTGACCGTGCCTTTGTTGAGCTTAGACTTGAAGATAAGTACTAAGCTTTAGTCCTACCGTGGCAAACACTTTACCTCGCATTGTCATTACCGCTGGGGAACCGGCGGGCATAGGCTTAGACTTATGCGCAATGCTGGCACATCAAGCGCTTGCGGCGTGCATTGTGGTGATTGCCGACCAAGAGGCTTTGCTAGCTCGGGCAAAAGCACTCAATATTAATCTAAACATTCAAAACTATCAGTCAGAGCAAGAACAATCCTTGCATACTGGCAACGGCAACATGACTGTGTTGCATCAAGCCACCGTCCAGCCTGTTGGCGCAGGCAAGCTAGACAAAGCCAACAGCCCCTATGTCTTAACACTATTGTCTGCCGCGCTCAAAGGCTGCCAAGACAATACATTTGATGCAATGGTCACCGCCCCCGTTCACAAAGGCATTATTAATGAAGCGAGCATCAATTTTACTGGTCATACTGAATTTTTGGCAGAGCAAACCAACACCGAACAAGTAGTGATGATGCTTGTAGGTGGCGGGATGCGCGTTGCCCTTGCAACAACCCATTTACCACTCACCAAAATAAGCGGCGCAATTACAGTAGAGAACCTTACATCAACGATCCGCATTTTACATGCTGATCTCGTAGGAAAATTTGGCATCAAAAACCCGCGCATTATGGTCGCTGGACTCAACCCCCATGCAGGCGAAGGCGGTTATTTGGGCGACGAGGAAATTAAAACCATTACGCCCGTGTTGGAAAATTTACGTGTAGAAGGCATGAATCTTATTGGCCCTCTTCCTGCTGACACCATGTTTTCGCAAAAAAACATCGCACAAGCTGATGCCTTTTTAGCGATGTATCACGACCAAGGTTTAGCTGTGCTCAAACATGCCAGCTTTGGCGAAGGCGTGAATGTCACGCTAGGCTTGCCGATTATCCGCACCTCCGTTGACCATGGCACCGCTTTAGATTTAGCGGGCAAAGGCAATATTAAAATTGGCAGTTTGCTCTCCGCCATAAGACTGGCAATTGAATTAGCGCGCACCAAACAAAACACAAAAGTCTCATGAAACATATTGCAAAAAAGCGCTTCGGCCAAAATTTTCTAACCGACCAAGGCGTTATTTATAGTTTGGTTGAAGCAATCTCGCCAAAAGTCAATGACTTAATGGTAGAAATCGGCCCTGGCTTGGGCGCGCTGACGCAGCCGCTACTCAAAAAACTCAATCATCTAAACGTGGTTGAAATCGACCGCGACATTATTAGCTGGATGGAAAACTTTTACTCAAAAGACAAGCTCTCCATTCATAATGCTGACGCCCTGAAATTTAACTTTGCCGAACTTGCAAAGCTCAGCCCTGAGAGCAAAATTCGTGTCACGGGCAACTTGCCCTACAACATTTCCACGCCGATTTTGTTTCATTTATTAAGTAATATCGACAGCATTATTGATATGCACTTCATGCTTCAAAAAGAAGTAGTTGAGCGTATGGTGGCAGCCCCATCAACGTCAGAATACGGCAGGCTTTCGGTCATGTTGCAGTATCGCTTAAAGATGGAATACCTTATTACCGTGCCGCCTGAGGCTTTTGACCCAGCACCTAAAGTGGAGTCGGCTTTCGTCAGATGCTTGCCGCACAAGGCACTGCCTTACCCAGCTAAAAACGAAGCGCTTTTTGCAAAAATTGTGACAGCCGCCTTTGGTCAACGTCGCAAAACTTTGCGCAACACTCTAAAAGAGTATTTAGATGATGCCGGCTTTACAGCCGTTGGCATTGACTCAGGACTCCGCGCTGAAAATTTATCCGTCGAACAATTTGTCTCGATTGCTAACTTTTTAGCCTGATATAATTTCATCCATTCAAGAAAACCACACTTTCAGGAGATCAACATGCGTGTAATTCTACTAGGCGCACCTGGCGCAGGCAAAGGCACCCAAGCCACTTTCATCAAAGAAAAATTCAATATCCCACAAATCTCAACGGGTGATATGTTGCGCGCGGCAGTTAAAGCCGGCACACAATTGGGCTTGGAAGCTAAAAGCTATATGGATAGCGGTGGCTTGGTGCCCGATGCAGTAATTATTGGCTTGGTGTCTGAGCGCATTAAAGAAGCAGATTGCGCTAATGGCTTTTTATTTGACGGCTTTCCACGCACCATCCCTCAAGCAGAGGCAATGAAAGCCGCAGGCGTTGATATTGATTACGTAGTTGAAATCGACGTGCCTGATGATGCCATTGTAGAGCGCATGAGTGGACGCCGTTCACATCCAGCAAGTGGCCGCACTTACCACATCAAATTCAACCCACCAAAAGTGGCTGGCAAAGATGATGTCACTGGTGAAGACTTGGTACAACGTGAAGACGACCATGAAGCCACCGTATTAAAACGCCTTGATGTTTACCATAACCAAACTAAGCCTTTGGTTGATTACTATGTTAGCTGGGCGAAAAGCGGATCAACTGGTGCCCCTCAACATTTATTCGTTCCAGGCATTGGCGAGATGAACGCCATTCGTGACCAAATTTTTTCTGCACTAAAATAATGACTATCTTTAGTTAACCAAGTGAATTTATCTAAAAAAGCAGAGTAGTTTTTGACAATGGCTCGCCAAACCCATAAAATAGCGGGCTTGCCTAAAAGCAAGTTAGTAGGATGGTGATGTAGCTCAGCTGGTTAGAGCGATGGATTCATAATCCATAGGTCGAGGGTTCAAGTCCCCCCATCACCACCAAACAGCTAAGCCCAATGCCTTGAGCATCTGGGCTTTTTTGTTGCACAAAAACAACAAACCGCCACTGCTTGTGTTGCATTTGATATACATCAAAGCCCAATCTCATTTGCCCCCTTAAAATCCACTCATCGAATTTAGATGTCATTATTTTTTAACGGGGACGAAATCATGAAAAAAACATTATTAGCTTTAGCAGTAGCTGCAGCATTAGTGCCTTCTTTAGCAATGGCTGAAGCTGGCGACTTCGTTGTACGCGTTCGTGCAACACATATTGCACCAGATGAAAGCAGCTCTTTAGGTGCCACCACTCAGGCAAACACTGGTTTAGCAGGCGCTCTTTATGGCAACACGACATCAGAATTACGCGTTGACAGCAATACCATTCCTGAAATCGACTTCTCTTACTACATCACCAAAAACATTGCTGCTGAGTTGATTTTAGCATTAGGCACACGTCATGATGTAACTATTACTGGCGCTGCCGCGGGATCTACTGCTGCAAACAACCCAAATTTAGGAAGCATCAACTTATTGCCACCGACGCTATCTTTGCAATGGCACTTTAATCCAGACCAAACATTCGATCCTTATGTAGGAGCAGGCCTGAGTTATGTTAGAGCAATGGACAACAACTTGAATCTTGCTGGCGCAGTTCCAATCAAAGTAAGCAGAAACAACTGGGGGCCTGCCATTCAAGCTGGCTTCGACTACAACTTGGAAAATAAATGGTTAGTTAACTTTGATGTTAAGAAAGTTTGGTTCGACACAAAAGTTGAAGGTAGTGCAGACGGCGGCGTAACTTATGCAAAAATCGACCAACTAGATGTTGACCCATGGGTTGTTTCAGTTGGTTTCGGTAAGAAATTCTAATTTAGCAGCACAAGTAAATCACCCTTGAATTAAAACTTTCATCGTATTAGCTCCCACCTCGCCCCTGTTGTCACCAGCAGGGGCTTTTTTTGGCGTGCGAGTTATAACATTCAGCATTAAAGCCAAGCCTTTAGCAAATCTAGGCTCGGCTTTTTCATATCTACTTATCTAAATAATCTTCGAGAATCTCGCTCTGTTTTGATCTGTTTGTAAATGGCGATCAAAGAGCATGGCAATGCCCCTGACGAAAAACCAACCTCGGCTTGTCACTTGTATGCTTGCATCATCTACGATCACCAAACCTTCTTTTTCTAAGGCTTTTAAGCTAACAAGTTCGGCCGCAAAGTATTGCTTAAAGTCGATCATGTAGGCGAGCTCAACCGCCTCAAACTGCAACTCGCCTTGGCACATAAGCGCCATAATCACCGCACGGCGTACCAAGTCATCACTGGTCAAAGCCAAGCCACGAACCACTGGCAGCTTACCTTGGTTAATATGGTCGTAATACTCATCAAGCGTTTTAGCATTTTGACTATAAGTACTACCAACTCGGCCAATAGACGAAACGCCAAGCGCGATTAAATCGCAGTCTGGTTGCGTGCTGTAGCCTTGAAAATTGCGGTGCAAACGACCTTGACGCTTAGCAATCGCCAACGGATCTGTAGGCAAAGCAAAATGGTCCATACCAACATACACATAGCCCGCACTTAAGAATGTTGAAATGGCAATGGAAAGCATCTCGATCTTATCTGCAGCGGCAGGCAAATCTTCCGCATGAATTTTGCGTTGAGGCTTAAAACGTTGTGGCAAATGCGCATAAGCATAAAGTGCAATACGCTCAGGCCTTAATGTTGCTACTTGCTTCAAGGTGCGGGCAAATGAAGTTGGTGTTTGTTTGGGTAAGCCATAAATCAAATCAACATTCACGGAATCAAAACCCAAACTTCTAGCTGCACCCACTAAATCACACACCTGTTCTGCGGGCTGAATTCGGTGCAAGGCTTTTTGCACTTCAGCATCAAAATCTTGTACACCAAAACTTAAGCGGTTAAATCCTAAGTCCGCCAAATGTGCCAACCGTTTGGCGTCCACAGTTCGTGGATCAATCTCAATCGAATACTCACCATGCGGCGCAAGCACAAAGTTGCGCTTAATCATATCCATGAGTTGAGTGAGCTCTTCATCAATAAAGAAAGTTGGTGACCCTCCCCCTAAATGAAGCTGGCTGATGGCTTGG
>CAMCTR010000051.1 GCA_945878605.1 Candidatus Methylopumilus universalis
ACCAGAACGCTGGTTACGCGCCCCCACTAAAAAAAGCGCTGGGCTGTTTAAAGAATCCCACGACGAGGGCATTACCAGCTTCACCATTGCGCTACCTATGCCGCTGAGTTACGACCAATTAGAACCCAAGCTAGCATGGCTCTGCGCCACCCATGGAGAACAGTTGCTACGAATGAAAGGCATTATCCATGCTGACGACCAGCCCGACCCTATCGCCGTGCATGCCGTGCATAAAACGCTCTACACACCAACAATGCTCACAGGTTGGAAAGAGGACAAGCCGATTTCTCGGCTTGTCTTAATAGGTAAGGGCTTAGATGAAGCGGCAATTCGAAACGAAATGATGCGGATTTAGCGCTATTTCAAATCATCCCAAATCTTATCTAATCGTTTGGTAGACACAGGAAACGGTGTTTTTAATTCTTGCGCAAATAAAGACACGCGCAACTCTTCTATCAACCAACGGTAATCCGCCAAAGCCTCGCTGACCTCTAAGTTGGCTTTACGCAAATGAGTGACTTTATCTTGCCAACGCTGCCAGACTATTTGTACGTTTTGGGCGCTTTTGGCATCGCGGTCAATAGCGCTTGGATATTTATCTAGACGTAATTTCAACCCCTTGAGATAGCGTGGCAGATGTTGCAATCTCTCCCATGGCGTTTGGCTGAAAAACTTATTCGGCAACAACAAAGCTAATTGCTCTTCCACTTCTTTTTTTACCCGCGACATATTGGGTGGCAAGGCATTTAGCTTTTGGGTAAGGACTAGATACTCTTGCGCAACTGCGGCCGCAAGTCTTGATAAACCATCCGCTACCGCTGGCAGGCGGGTTCTAGCGCGCTGTTTGAGGGTCATAAATTCGGCATTGGTACGTGGCAAATCATCCTCACCAATAAAAGCACGGTCACTAATGGCAAGCAACATGTCATCCCGCAAATCCTCTGGTGAAATCAGATTGCGCAACAACAGCGCGTATTGATTAAACTGCGGCAAGCCTTTTTCAAGCTGTTTCATTTGCTCTTTTAGCTCAAAACGCATGAGCCTGCACACGCCCATTCTATGCGCCTGCTGAGCCATCATTTCAGTATCAAATAGCTTGACCGCCACGTTATCTTTATTGTCCTCAAGCGCTGGATAACCTGTTAGTTGATGACCCTCTTTAGTGAAGGTAAGCGTTTTAGGCAAATCACCGAAATCCCATTGCTTGAGGCCTGTTTTCTCAATACTAGGTGAACTGCTTCTAAATGTTAGCTGTGCAGCACTGCCTAATTGCGCCTTAAGCGCATTCCAATCACGACCCATGCCCAACTCACGGCCTTTTTCATCCACCACACTAAAGTTCATGCGCAAGTGGTCCGTCATTCCACTCAAATCAAAATCCGCCACTGATAGTTTAAGCGTGGTTTTTTTTTGGATGTACTCCACTAATGCAGGCATCAACGCTTGCTCATACTTTGCCTGCTCTAAAAAGCCTGTGACAAAATCAGGGACTGGCACACAAACGCGGCGTAAAGCTTTTGGTAACGCTTTTATAAGCCCTGTCAGCTTTTCACGCACCATGCCTGGCACTAGCCAATCTGCCTGCGCCGGGTTTAACTGATTAAGCAATGCAAGCGGCACGGTCGCAGTCACGCCATCAAGCGGATGGCCCGGCTCAAAACGATATTTAAGCGTGAGCGTGACGCCATCCATCATAAAAGTTTCGGGGAACTGCGCCTCTGTAACCTCAGCCGCGCCATGACGCATCAGCGCATCTTTAGTCAGGTAGAGCAAACGCGGTACTTTTTCTTCCGCCGCTTTACGCCACTCTTCAAAACTAGCGCCGTTGTAAATGCCTTGCGGAACAATTTGGTCGTAAAAAGCAAAGAGCGTATGTTCATCCACTAGCACATCTTGGCGGCGCGCTTTGTGCTCCAACTCTTCTATCTGCGCAATTAAATGACGATTCGCTTCAAAGAATGGCGCGCGCGTATCAAACTCCATATTCGCCAACGCTTCGCGCACAAAAATCTCACGCGACTCTTGCGGGTCAATTGGGCCGTAATGCACGCGGCGCTTAGGGATGATGGTCAAGCCATACAAACTGACACGCTCCCAAGCCGAAACTTGTGCGAGCTTTCTATCCCAGCGAGGGTCAGAATACTGACTTTGCGTGAGGTTACGGGCTAGCGGTTCTATCCAATCAGGATCTATATTGGCCACACAGCGCGCATAGAGCTTACTGGTTTCCATTAATTCAGAAGCCATCACCCATTTAGGGCGACTCTTTTTGAGGGCTGATCCTGGCGCAATGGTAAATCGAATCCCACGTGCACCTAAATAACTATCTGCTTCTCCATCTTTAAAGCCGATATTGCCTAGCAAGCCAGACAATAAAGCACGGTGAATCTGATCATAGTTTTTATCTAAATCAGCCTCTTCCGTATTAGGCTTCAAATCTAACTCTTCAGCAATTTCACGAATTTGCCCATGTAACTCGCGCCATTCTTTTAGGCGTAAGAAAGATAAGAAGTTTTGATGGCACTTACCCAATAAATCTTTATTCGACTTTTTTGTTTTAAGTGCATCATCGTAAAAATTCCAAAGCTTAAGGAAGCCCAAAAAGTCCGAACGCTCATCCGCAAACTTGGCGTGGGCTTGATCTGCCGCTTCGCGCTTATCCATTGGCCTTTCACGCGGGTCTTGAATACTGAGCGCACTCGCGATAATTAATATCTCACGTAAAACGCCCTCTTGTTTCGCCGCCAAAATCATGCGGCCCACGCGCGGGTCCAAAGGCAAGCGGGCAAGCTGTTTACCTAGCTCGGTAATTTCACGATTGCTATCTACCGCCCCCAACTCTTGTAAGAGTAAATAGCCATCGGCAACTAGGCGCGATGAAGGCACTTCAATAAATGGGAAATCGCTAATATCGCCAAGGCGTAAAGCTGCCATGCGTAAAATAACCGAGGCCAAAGAGCTCCGCAAAATTTCTGGGTCAGTAAACGCTGGTCGACCATTAAAATCCTGCTCATCATAAAGCCTGATGCAAATACCGTTAGACACACGTCCACATCGTCCTGCGCGCTGTTTAGCTGCCGCTTGGCTAATCTTTTCAATCTGCAATTGCTCAACTTTGGCGCGACTACTGTAACGATTCACCCTAGCCAAACCCGCATCGATCACATATTTAATCCCTGGCACTGTCAGTGAGGTTTCTGCTACGTTAGTGGCAAGCACAATGCGGCGCGTGCCTGTGGTACGAAAGATTTTTTGTTGGTCCTCAATCGAAAGCCTTGCAAAAAGTGGCAACACTTCAATATGTCTTAGTTTTGCTGAGCGTCCTTGGTATTTTCTTAAGTGTTCAGCGACATCGCGAATCTCGCGCTCACCTGGCAAGAACACTAAAATATCGCCATCGCCTTGCCGCAGTAAATCATCTGCCGCGTCAAAAATCGCTTCTTCAATCGCTTCTTCTGCATCGTCTTCTTCTAGCCAACGCGCCTCCGTCTTGCCTTTGCGCTTAATGCCAAAAAGATTATCGTCATCCTCGCCAATGTCCTCTTCAACCGCTTGCGCGCTATAGCCAGCCTTACCAAGCGGACGATAACGGATCTCAACCGGATAGGTACGGCCTGATACCTCAATGACAGGCGCGCCATTAAAGTGCTTGGAGAATCGATCCGCATCAATCGTGGCGGAAGTGACGATCACTTTTAAGTCGGGTCGTTTTACAAGGAGTTGTTTAAGGTAACCCAGCAAGAAATCAATGTTCAAACTGCGCTCGTGCGCCTCATCGATAATGATGGTGTCGTAAGCATTAAGAAAATGGTCGCCCTGCGTTTCCGCCAGCAAAATACCATCGGTCATCAGCTTGATATAGTTAGACTCTGAAAGCTTATCGTTAAAGCGGACTTTGTAGCCCACCACCTCACCCAATGGCGACTTGAGTTCTTGCGCAATACGACTTGCCACCGAGCGTGCCGCAATACGCCGTGGCTGTGTATGACCAATTAAACCGCTAATACCACGACCAAGCTCCAAGCATATTTTTGGTAACTGTGTGGTTTTGCCAGAGCCTGTTTCCCCGCACAAAATGACCACTTGATGTTTGTCGATTGCCGCCTTAATTTCATCTTTGCGCGCAGTGACGGGTAAATCAAGCGCATATTCAGGCTTAGGCAAAGCAATTAAGCGGGCTTGATATTTTTGATGTGAAGATGAAATCTTCTGCACGATTTCAGCCATAAGCCTATCCGCTTTTTGGCTGACTTTCTCATCGGGTGCTTTTTCTATGGCCTTTTGCAAATCAGCCACATCGCGAATCTTACGGCGCAAACCGTGGCGGTCTGCCAACATGCACGTGGCGAGGGCTTGGTTAAACTGAGTGATAGATTGGGGATTGTTCATGTGGGACTTCTGCAACACTTAAGCAAAGCGCGAATGCAGCTCTTCCAGATTGAGCGTTTCAAGTATTTGTGCCAAGCGTACTTGGGCATTTTTACGTGGGCTATTTTTATAACGCGCAATAATCAGCTCATTCTTCATTGAATGCTCCCAGCCCACAAGCTCTGTGACTGTTACTTGGTAGCCATGCGCTTCTAATTGAAGGCAACGTAATACATTGGTAATTTGACTTCCAAACTCACGCGTGTGGATAGGGTGTCGCCAGATTTCAGACAAGGGCGTTTTGCCGAATGACTCATTTTTGTGTTTGCGTAGCACCTCAGCCACTTCGGCCTGACAGCAAGGCACTAACACCATAAACTTCGCGTGCTTTTCCAAACCGAAACGAATCGCATCATCCGTTGCAGTATTGCAAGCGTGCAAGGCTGTTACAATTTCGACTTGCTCAGGCAATAGCGCAGAAGTCATAGATTCCTCAACGCTTAAATGATGAAAATCCATGCGGTCAAAATGCAATTGCTCGGCCAACTCTTTTGATTTTTGAACAAGCTCAGCCCGCGTTTCAATCCCAACCACATGGCCCGATTGATGCTGCTTCATAAACAAATCGTAAAGAATAAAGCCTAAGTAAGACTTGCCCGCACCGTGATCCACCAAAGTGATATCGTCGCCCTCTTCCATTAACTCGGTCAGCAAAGGTTCAATAAAGTGATAGAGGTGATATACCTGCTTGAGCTTACGGCGCGTGTCTTGGTTGAGCTTACCGTCACGCGTCAGAATATGCAGCGCCTTGAGCAGATCAATGGACTGATGTGGCTTGATTTCCGGAATTAAAGTCATGGTCGCATTTTAACTGATGCCGCATCCTTTGAATAATAAAACGCGGCAATAGCCTGAAATGTTAGAATAACCGCCATTACATCAAGTCGACCATCTGGCCAGCGGCAATCCTTGCTCAATATTTTTAATGACGCGAAGGCAAGCCGCAGACAGTGCGCATAGCACGGCAAGGCGCCGCCGACAAAGTCAGTAGAAATATTCAGTGAGGATTTATGGCAATTCAATGGTATCCGGGTCATATGACCCAAGCGCGCAAAAAAGCCGAAGAGACAATGGAGTTTACCGACATTGTTATTGAGGTTTTGGATGCACGCGTGCCTATGGCCAGCCATAACCCAATGATTGATGAAATGCGTTTGTTTCGACAGCGCCCACAACTCAAAATCCTCAACAAAACTGACTTGGCTGACCCTGCTGTTACGCAAGCCTGGCTTAACTATTACAACAAACAGCCCAATGTAAAAGCGGTGGCTATTTCATGTAAAAAACCAGGGGATGCCGCCAGAATTCCTAAATTATGTGCTGCCCTTGCCCCGCACAGAGATTCCCCTATCAAGCCACTCCGCATGATGATTATGGGTATTCCTAACGTTGGAAAATCTACTTTCATGAACGCCTTACTTAACCGCCGCGTGGCAAAAGTAGGCGACGAACCTGCCGTGACTAAATCACAGCAACTCTTTGAACTCAGCCCGCTGATGAGCATTACCGACACCCCTGGCATGATGTGGCCAAAAATACAATATGAATCAGATGGCTTTATGCTTGCTGCCAGCCACGCCATTGGTCGTAACGCAGTTATTGATGAGGACGTTGCCGTCTTCCTTGCTGACAACTTACTCAAGCGCTATCCAGCCTTGCTAGCCACCCGCTTCAAAGTAGATGTGACGGGTATGGATGGCATTGATTTGCTCGAGGCCATTGCTAAACGCCGCTCGTACAAACTCAAAGCCGGCGAGTGGGATATGGAAAAAACTGCGGTGACTTTCTTAACTGAATATCGCGGGGGCACGATCGGGCGCATTAGCTTAGAGACCCCAGCAAGCCGCCAAGAAATGATGGATGTAAATAAAAAGGTGGTTGAGGAACCTAAAGAAGCGTCCGAAAAAGACGCTGACAAAGACAACAGCCAAAATGATAGCCAAGCCTAGATTTGTTTTTTCACCAGCTGTTTACTGAACTCGATATCCAGCTTGCTCACCCGCTTAACGATTTGCGGTCCAAAACCATTCACGAACACCACAAAATCATCCATAGTCATCGGCTCACAAAGCTTGGTTGATGCGCCATTTTCAGCTGGCTGATTTGTACTGGGCTGAGCAAGCCAAAACAAGCCTTTACCGTTGGTGCCCATTGAGTAGGTTTGCTCGCCACGTTTATTGAGGCGCTCTACCGCACTACTCGCTTTGGTTGATCTCATTGTGTTTCCTTGTTTTTATTAATCATTGAGCGCATGCCAGGCTTTGATTATCACCGCTTGACCAAGCACTTGTTTGGGGGACTTAACATCCACTACGTTCCATACCGTGGCTTGTTCAATTAAAAATCGACTGCCATCTTTGGCAATCCGAACGCCCGCATAGTTTTCAATAAAGCCATGCGTGGCTACTTGATGCAATAATTCTGCCCGCGCTTCGCGTAGCATAGGTTCTGCAGAATAGCGTGAAGGCAAGCCCAACATCTCTTCTGGCGTCATCTTAAACAAAGCAAAAGCTTGATGATTGGCATAATTAAATATCGGATCATCTCCAGCTTGATGCGAGGCGATGGCAAAAGGTGCGTTCATCAAAGCTCGCACAGCATCTCTACTATCTGCAAACTTATGATCAGAATGCCTATTCTTAGCAAGAAGAGGCTCACCGGTCCAATGCTGATAACTGTTCATCAACAAATGGCTATGGCGCGCTAAGAATGCGGCTTGACGATAATCATCTAAAAATGGATTGGCTTTCATGGCGCAAACTATGCCACGATTTGATAGCTAATGTTAGCCTTAAAAGTTAAAATTGCGGGGCTGAACTGAAACGCATGCGTCTTTCTCAATACTTAAAGCTCTAATGTTAAACACCCTCAACGCCCCACAGCGCGAAGCCGTAAAATATCTTGATGGTCCCCTGCTCGTGCTGGCTGGCGCTGGTAGCGGCAAAACACGCGTAATTACTCAAAAGATCGCTTACCTCATTCAAGAGTGTGGCTTTGCACCAAGAGAAATTGCGGCGATTACGTTTACCAATAAAGCCGCACGTGAGATGCAAGAACGGGTTAGCCAACTATTGGTTGGGGTAAATAGCAAAGGTTTAACCATTGCGACCTTTCACTCGCTGGGCATGCAGATATTGCGCCAAGAGGCGGAAGTATTAGGTTATAAAAAACAATTCTCGATTTTAGATTCTTCCGATAGTTACAAAATTTTATCGGACATTTTAGCGACCACTGATAAGCAACTATTACGCAAAACGCAGTGGCAAATCTCTAGTTGGAAAAATGCGTTTTTAACACCAGACCAAGCCAAAGCAAATGCGGACGAAGAACTGACACATGCGGCGGCTAAGGTTTATCAAATCTACCAGCAAACGCTTAAAGCTTACCAAGCGGTGGATTTTGATGACCTGATTAAATTGCCTGTTGAGCTTTTTGAGCAACACCCAGAAGTGCTCAACAAATGGCAGCACAAGCTTAAATACTTACTCATCGACGAATACCAAGACACCAACGCTTGCCAATACAAATTGGTAAGACTGCTCACAGGCGTTGAAGGTAACTTCACTGCCGTGGGTGACGATGACCAAGCGATTTATGGCTGGCGAGGCGCGGACGTTGAAAACTTACGCCAACTCACTCAAGACTTCACACGCTTAAAAGTGATTAAACTAGAGCAAAACTACCGCTCCACCGTTCGTATTTTGCGGGCGGCTAACCAAGTTATTTCAAACAACCCAAAGCTATTCGAGAAAAAACTTTGGAGTGAGCTTGGCACAGGCGATTTAATTCAAGTGAGCGCCGCACGCGATGATGAACATGAGGCTGAGTCGGTTGTGATGAAGCTCATGGCGCATAAGTTTGAAAATCGCACCACCTATGCGGACTACGCAATTTTATATCGTGGTAACCACCAAGCACGGATATTTGAACAGCATTTACGTAACCATAAAATTCCATACACCATCTCTGGCGGGCAATCGTTTTTTGATAAAGCCGAGATTAAAGACCTGGTCAGCTACTTACGCCTCATTGCCAATGAAGATGATGACCCTGCTTTTATCCGCGCAGCCACAACACCCAAAAAAGGCATCGGCAATACGACCCTAGAACGTCTGGGTGAATATGCAAGCTTGCATAAAATGTCTCTATTTGCTGCCGCATTTGAGGGCGAATTTCAGCGTGCGCTTGGCGGACGTCAATTAGATGATTTACTCACTTTTTGCCAATACATTAATAAACTGCAAGACCGCGCGAGCAAAGATCCTGCGGGCGAAGTGCTGAATGATATGCTCACCGCCATTCAATATGAGGCGTTTTTATACGACTCTGAAGAGCCGCGCTCAGCCGAAGCTAAGTGGAAAAACGTGCTGGACTTTGTGGGGTGGCTCACCCGTAAAGGTGAAGATAACGGCGATGGCGAAACACGTGATTTAATTAATCTGACGCAAATGGTTGCGCTGATGAGTATGCTGGAAGGCCGTGAGGATGGCGAACCTGATACAGTTAAATTGTCGACACTTCATGCCGCTAAAGGCTTGGAATTTGGACACGTATTTTTAATCGGCGTTGAAGAAGGCATTTTGCCACACCGCGAAAGTGTAGATAACAACAAAATAGAGGAAGAGCGCCGATTGATGTACGTAGGCATTACGCGTGCTCAAAAGTCCCTCAACATCTCTTGGTGCAAAAAACGTAAGCGTGCTGGCGAAACTGAAATTTGCGAACCCAGCCGCTTTATTGAAGAACTGCCCGCTGACGATATTCGCCATTTTGGCAACACAAACGCAGAGCCTGCCGCCACCAAAGAACATGGCAAAGAGCGTATGGCGCAAATCCGTGCCATGCTAAATCAGAGTTCGAGTTAATCGCTCAAATTTATTAGAAAGCATTCATGCCTCATATTACCCTAGACAACGCCTCCCTCGCCTTTGGTCATCACGCTTTATTAGAAAAAGCGTCGTTTCAGCTTGATCCAGGAGAACGCGTCGGCTTGATTGGTCGCAATGGCGCGGGCAAATCTAGCTTGCTTAAAGTGATTGCTGGCGAAACTAAATTAGATGATGGCAACGTTTGGCGTGCGACTTTGGTGCGAATTGTTTATGTGCCACAAGAACCTGTTTTAGACCCTAAGCACACCGTGTTTGAAGCTGTGGCAGAAGGCTTGGGTGACATGCAACAAATCTTGGTGGATTATCATGAAGTCACGCACAGCATGGGCGAGGCAGATGCCGACATTGATACGCTGATGGAACGCATGCAAACACTTCAGCACGAGCTAGATGTTAAAGATGGCTGGGGCATGCAAGCCAAAGTGG
>CAMCTR010000052.1 GCA_945878605.1 Candidatus Methylopumilus universalis
CCTGAGTCTTTTACTGCTTCAATAGCTGCGGCTAAGCCGAACTGGATAAAAGTATCCATGCGACGCGCTTCCTTTGCAGGAAGATATTGCGACACATCGAAATCTTTAACTTCACCTGCAACTTGAGATGAGAAATTACTAGGATCAAATTTTGTGATCCTAGTAATACCAGACTTGCCAGCAATAAGATTAGACCAGGCAGTTTGTACACCGATACCAACCGGTGATACAACCCCTAGACCAGTTACAACGACGCGTCGTTTAGACACGTTAATTGGCTTGGACAAAGCGACTCCAAGAAATAATGAGAGGTTTAATTACTTAAGATTAGCTGTGACGTAGTCAATAGCTTGTTGAACTGTTGTGATTTTTTCAGCTTCTTCATCAGGAATTTCGCAGTCAAACTCTTCTTCAAGAGCCATCACCAATTCAACTGTATCTAGAGAGTCAGCGCCCAAATCATCCACGAATGAAGATGCGTTTTTTACATCTGCTTCGTTAGCACCAAGTTGTTCGATTACAATTTTTTTAACGCGTTGTTCGATGTCAGACATCTAAATCCCCTTAAATTATTTTAAATTTACTGCTACTAAAACTCATGCCATTCTAACAAAAAGCGTGAGGAAATCAAAAAACTAAATTGTTAATCGCATTATGCCATGTACATTCCACCGTTCACATGCAAGGTTTCGCCTGTGATATAGCCGGCTGATGGTGATGCTAAAAACGCCACCGCAGCTGCAATATCGCTGTCTTGACCAAGCTTAGCCAAAGGAATGTGCTTCAATAATGCTTCTTTATGCTCACCTGGCAATGAGCGCGTCATATCGGTATCAATAAAGCCGGGCGCAACACAGTTCACTGTAATGTTGCGGCTACCTACTTCACTTGCTAATGATTTCGTAAAGCCTGACATGCCTGCTTTTGCAGCTGCATAATTTGTTTGACCAGCGTTACCCATATGCCCAACGACTGATGAAATGCTAATGATACGACCTGTTCTTGCCTTCATCATTGGGCGCAAAACGGCTTTAGACATCCGGAATACAGAGCTTAAGTTTGTTGAAATGACAGCATCCCAATCACTGTCTTCCATGCGCATGAGCAATGTATCTTTAGTGATGCCCGCATTATTCACCAGAATGCTTACATCCCCAAATTGCTCAGTGATTGTTTTTAAAGTTGCTTGAATTTGTTCACTGTCATTTACATCTAGCGCCAGGCCGCAGCCTTTAATGCCAGCATCTTTTAATGCAGCGCTAATGGCCTCAGCACCATTTGGTGTGGTGGCTGTTCCAATAACAATAGCGCCTTTCTTGCCTAGTTCTTGAGCAATTGCAGCACCAATGCCGCGACTAGCACCTGTCACTAATGCAATTTGACCTTCTAACATATTGTTCTCCCTATTATTTATGCTGAGAATTGCACTTGAGCTTCTGCCAAGGATTCTACATTTGTTAATGCGATACAAGGCAATTCAGCCACGATGCGTTTTGTGAGACCTCCAAGTACTTTGCCAGGGCCACACTCTGCTGTGTTTTTAATGCCTTGATTGTAGGTGCTTTGCACAGTTTCAACCCATCTTACCGGGCTATATAATTGACGCACTAAAGCGTCCTTCATTTGATGAGTATCGCTATAAGCAAGCACATCAGCATTATGAATCACTGGAACATTGCCAACTGTCATTGGGACGTTTTGTAAATATACAGCCAAGGCTTCTGCTGCTGGTTTCATCAATGCACAATGCGATGGAACGCTTACAGGAAGGGCTAAAGCACGTTTAGCACCTTTGGCCTTTGCTATCTCCATGCCGCGCTCAACAGCGGTTTTATTGCCTGCGATGACCACTTGCCCTGGGGAGTTTAAATTAACTGCTTCCAGTACTTCGCCTTGTGCGCCTTCAGCACACACCTGGCGGACTGTTTCATCATCAAGACCTAGAATAGCAGCCATTGCACCAATGCCCTCAGCAACAGCATTTTGCATCACTTCAGCGCGATAACGTACCAATGGCAACGCATCTTCAAAGCTCAAAGCGCCTGCAGCTACTAGAGCCGTGTATTCACCTAAGCTATGTCCTGCCAAAATGGATGGCGCTAAAGATGATTGTGCTTGCCAAGCACGCCATGTGGCAACGCCTGCTGTGAGCATTAATGGTTGTGTATTGCTCGTTTGGTTAAGCGCTTCGTTTGATTCTGTCACCATAGTCCAAAAATCCTGGCCTAATATATCTGACGCTTCATCGAAAGTTTGGCGAACGACTCCAATATCAGCCAAGCCTTGCATCATGCCGACTGATTGTGAACCTTGACCTGGGAAGAAAAAAGCAAATTTCATGTAAACCTCTTAATACTTATTTAACTCAATATTTCATCAAGACAGAACCCCAGGTGAACCCACCACCAAAGGCTTCCATTAAAATGGTTTCGCCACGCTTGATACGGCCATCGCGGACAGCAACATCAAGTGCCAATGGAATTGACGCTGCAGAAGTATTGCCATGCTTATCAACGGTTGTCACTACCCTATCCATGCTCATGCCAAGCTTTTTGGCAGTGGATTGCAGGATGCGAATATTCGCTTGATGTGGTACTAACCAATCAATGTCTGATTTCTCTAGGCCATTTGCTGCAAGCGTATCATCGACGATAGCATCTAATGTATTCACAGCCATTTTGAACACTGCGTTACCTTCCATCAAGATAGTCTTGCTACCTTCTTGATTGGATACGCCTTGCGGCACTGTCAGCATGTCAGCGTAGTTGCCATTAGCATGTAAATGGGTAGATAAAATACCTTGTTCATCACTCGCTTGAAGAATCACAGCACCTGCACCATCACCCCAAAGAATGCAGTTACTTCTGTCGGTCCAGTCAGTAATTCGAGACATCGCATCCGCACCAATGACAAGCGCACACTTTGTTGCGCCAGCTTTAATAAAGTTGTCTGCTGTTGCTAATGCATAAATAAAGCCACTACAAACGGCCTGTAAGTCGAATGCAGGACAATTAATAATGCCTAGTTTTTGTTGTAACAAACAAGCCGTACTTGGGAATGTGCGATCGGGCGTCGTGGTTGCAAGAACGATGAGATCAATAGATTGGATATCAATATTAGCAGCTTCAATCGCCTTTTTAGCTGCTTCAAGGGCCATGTCGCTTGTGTATTGGCCTTCAGCCACGATGTGGCGCTCACGGATACCTGTGCGAGTAAAAATCCACTCGTCTGTAGTATCAATTGACCGCTCAAGTTCTGCGTTGGTAAGTATTCTTTCGGGCAAATAACTGCCTGTGCCCGTGATACGTGAATGCTTCATGCAAGAACTTTCAAATAAATTTTGTTTTGACAACTAATAATATTTTCAAACATGCTGAATGACAAGTTAATTTGTCGCGGTGTTAGGTGTTTCAGATTGCGCGTGTTCAAGTGCCAAGTGTTCTGAGATGAGTTCTAAAACACCACTTCTTGCTTCTTCAACTGCCTTGATGATGGCGTGTCTGAATGCAAAAGCATCAGCACCACCGTGGCTTTTAACCACAATGCCACGCAAGCCTAAAAAGCTAGCGCCGTTATAGCATCTTGGATCTAAGCGTTTTCTGAAAGCTGATAGTACAGGCATTGAAATCAAAGCCATTAGTTTGGTGATTGGGTTCTTTTTAAATTCTTCTTTTAAAAAGCCGCCCATGAGGTTTGCTAGGCCCTCCGAAGTTTTAAGTGCAACATTGCCTACAAAACCATCACAAACAACTAGGTCAGTTGTCCCCTTGTAAATATCATCGCCTTCCACGTTGCCATAGAAGTTTAAGTTACTGGCTTTAAGTAACTCGGCAGTTTGTTTAACCACTTCATTACCTTTGATATCTTCAGAGCCTGTATTTAGCAGGCCTACTGTTGGCTTTGGCTTGTTTCTTACGCAAGAAACAAGCACGGAACCCATAATGGCAAACTGCAACAAATGCTCAGGTGTGCAATCTGCATTAGCGCCAAGATCAAGCATGTGGGTCATGCCGCTTTTGCTCGGCAAAACGCCGGCGATGGCTGGTCTATCAATACCTGGGAGTGTTTTTAAGACAAATCTTGAGGTGGCCATTAAAGCACCCGTATTCCCTGCACTTACACAAGCATCAGCATGGCCGTCTTTAACCAAATTAATGGCGACACGCATTGATGAGTCTTTTTTGTTTTTGAGGGCGCTTTGCGGGGATTCATCCATCGATACAAGCTCGCTTGCATGATGAATACTCAATCTAGAATTAAGTTTTGTTTTTTGTGCTCGAAGTTCGGCTTCAATTGCATCATTAAGGCCAACTAGTATGACTTTTAATTCGCTATCTTGCTTTAACAGCGCTAATGCAGCTGGTATGGTGACACGGGGGCCGTAATCGCCACCCATGGCATCAATAGCAACGGTGATATCCATGCTTTTAAATAAATGCTAAAACAAGCAGTGAAGTCTTAAAAAAGACCCCACGCTAGTTTCAATCTTTAATTACTCGCCTTTAGCCGGCAATACTTTACGGCCACGGTAGTAACCGCTTGGGCTAATATGATGACGCAAATGCACTTCACCAGTTGTTGGCTCAACGGCCAAAGCTGGGTTCGTTAAAAAGTCATGCGAGCGATGCATACCACGTTTAGATGGTGATTTCTTGTTTTGTTGAACAGCCATTTCTTACTCCTAAATATAAACTAACTTTTTTCCACTTTAAAATCTCGCAATGCAGCGAAGGGATTAGGAGCCTTAAGCTCATTTACTTCCGCATTTGCTGCGCAATCTTTAATCTCGTGTTTTGGTGCATATGGTAAAGCAAGCAAAATCTCATCTTCAACCATTTGCAGAACATCCATCTTCGCATCAGCAACAATATAATCATGATCCTCTATGTCGTCCTCTTCAGGAGGTATTTCGGATTCATCATTAACTAAAATAAAATCTGAGTGAATATTCAAAGCAATTAACATGGGCTCTAAACAACGCTGGCAAGGTACGCCAAAATTACCTTTGATGCTCAAGTGAAGCCTTGCTTTTTTATCTGCACTAAACTCACCAGTCAAGCGCCAAATAAGGCTTTCAGTCTCTTTGGTGAGCGAATCTTTAGCTCGTTGCAAATCTGAGTGCGCGATTGTATCACGAATCTCTAGAGATTTTCTTGCAAATTCAAGGCTATTGATGATGTGCTGTGCAGTCATAAGGCGCGCATGATATAATTAAGTCGTGGTTATGTCAAAAAACTAACCGATTTAACCGTTTATTTTTAACATCTTTAAACTTTTAACATTCAGGTTCAGTAGTGATTAAAAAAATTCTAGTCGCAAATCGCGGCGAAATTGCAGTGCGTATCGTTAGAGCTTGTTCGGAAATGGGTATTAAGTCCGTTGCGATTTATTCTGACGCCGACCGTCATGCATTGCACGTCAAAAAAGCAGATGAAGCCTACAATATTGGCTCAGATCCATTAGTTGGCTATCTAAATGCACACAATATTGTTAATTTGGCTGTTGCTTCAGGTTGCGATGCTTTGCACCCAGGGTATGGCTTTCTTTCAGAAAATCCAGAGTTGGCTGAAATCTGCGCTCGTCGCGGTATTAAGTTTATTGGCCCTGATGCGAGTGTGATTCGCCAAATGGGCGATAAAATTCAAGCGCGTAATGCGATGGTAGCAGCCGGCATTCCATGCACTCCAGGCAGCGATGGTAATTTGGCTGATCTTGATGAGGCTTGCATCTTGGCAGCTAAAATTGGCTACCCTGTTATGTTGAAAGCAACTAACGGTGGTGGTGGTCGAGGCATTCGCCGTTGTAACGACGAAAAAGAATTGCTCGGAAACTATGACCGTGTAATTTCAGAAGCAAGTAAAGCTTTCGGCAAGCCTGAAGTATTCCTAGAAAAATGTGTTGTTAATCCACGTCATATTGAAGTGCAAATTATTGGCGATAGTCACGGTAATGTGATTCACCTATTTGAGCGCGACTGCTCTATTCAGCGTCGCAATCAAAAGTTGATCGAAATTGCCCCATCACCACAATTAAGTGATGCGCAACGTGAGTACATCGGTAATTTAGCTGTTAAAGCGGCTAAAGCGGTCAGCTATGAGAATGCAGGCACTGTTGAGTTCCTGCTCGATTCAGATAATACTTTCTACTTCATGGAAATGAACACTCGTTTGCAAGTTGAGCATACGGTAACGGAAACCATTACTGGTATTGATATCGTGCAAGAGCAAATTAGGATTGCAGATGGCCAAGAGCTTCAATACAAACAAGATGAAGTAAAATATCGTGGATTTGCGATGGAATTTCGCATTAATGCGGAAGACCCTAAAAACGATTTTCTTCCAAGTTTTGGTAAAATCACACGTTACTATGCCCCTGGTGGTCCTGGTGTTCGTGTGGATGCGGCGATTTATAGTGGATACGTTATCCCGCCCTATTACGACTCCATGTGTGCCAAGCTTACAGTTTGGGCTTTGGATTGGGATGGCTTGATTGAGCGCGGTCGCAGAGCGCTTAATGATATGTTGGTCTATGGAGTAAAAACAACCATTCCATATTATCAAGAAATTTTGAAGCACCCTGATTTTAGAAGTGGCGAATTTGATACTAGCTTTGTAGAATCACATCCTGAGCTAAACAATTACGCAACTGCGTTCCCTCCTGAGTTGATTGCTGCAGCGATTTCTGCAGCAATTGCAGCTCATGAAGGCATTTAATTCATATCAATCAATTAATAAAATAAGTTAAATATATGGCACAAGTTCATGTTTCTGAATTAGTTTTAAGAGATGGTCATCAGTCTCTCATCGCAACACGTCTTCGCACAGAAGATATGTTGCCTATTTGCTCAAAACTAGATGCGATTGGCTTTTGGTCACTGGAAGCATGGGGCGGTGCTACATTCGACACCTGCGTGCGCTATTTAAAAGAGGATCCTTGGGAGCGCTTAAAGAAACTTCGCGCCGCCCTTCCAAATAGCCGAATTCAAATGTTGTTGCGCGGTCAAAATCTATTAGGTTATCGTCATTACTCTGATGATGTTGTGCGTTCCTTCGTCAAACAATCCGCCGATTCAGGGGTTGATGTATTCCGTATTTTTGACGCAATGAACGATGTTCGGAATTTACGCGTATCGATCGAAGCAGTTAAGAAGCATGGCAAGCATGCTGAAGGGACTATTGCTTATACAACAAGCCCTGTGCATGACGTTGACTACTTTGTTGCAATCGCAAAACAACTTGAGGCGATGGGCTCAGATACGATTGCCATTAAAGATATGGCCGGATTATTGACACCTCAGAGCACCACTGAGATAGTTAAAGCGATCCGTGCTTCAGTCAAGTTACCTATTCACTTGCACAGCCATGCTACATCTGGCTTGGCAAGCATGAACCTGTTAAAAGGCGTTGAAAATGGGGCAACGATTATCGATACATGTAATACATCCTTTTCTGAAGGTGCAAGCCATCCTTCAACCGAAAGCTTAGTCGCTGCGTTGCAGGGAACGGAGTACGACACAGGCTTGAGTTTGGCGGCGCTTCAAGAAGTTACTGCTTTTTTCCGCGATGTTCGTAAAAAATACTGGCAGTTTGAAAGCGAGTTCACTGGGGTTGATACCCGAGTTTTAGTTAATCAAGTGCCAGGCGGCATGATTTCTAACCTATCTAACCAGTTGAAAGAACAAGGCGCTCTGAACCGCATGGATGAAGTGCTTGAAGAAATTCCACGTGTACGAGAAGACTTAGGCTTCCCTCCGCTTGTTACACCAACATCTCAAATCGTGGGCACACAAGCTGTGCTGAATGTAATGACAGGTGCACGCTACAAATCAGTCACTAATGAAGTTAAAAACTACTTCTTAGGGCAATATGGCAAAGCGCCAGCACCAGTGGATATTGACGTAAGAAATATTGCAGTTGGCTGCGATGCAGAAGTCATTGAGTGCCGCCCTGCTGATTTGCTTGAAGATGAATTGGATAAGCTACGTCAAGAGTCTGAGTCTTGGGCAATGACAGAAGAGGATGTGCTGACTTATGCCATGTTCCCTGACTTAGCAAAAACATTCTTACAAGAGCGTAATGCTGGCAGCTTGAAACCAGAACAACTACTCTCTAAAGATGCAGTTTCAACCAATGATGCAAGATATGCGCCTAATGAATTCAAGGTGACGCTGCACGGCGAAACTTTCCATATCAAGTTAACTGGTACTGGTCACTCTGGCGAGGAGCAGCGTCCATTCTATGTTTCAGTTGATGGCGTCGCTGAAGAAGTGATTGTTGAAACACTAAGCGAAATTGAAGTAAGTGGCGGTACATCAAATGGCAAAAAGAAAACGACAGCAACTGTTGGTGCAAGTGGCCGTCCACGCCCATCACACGAAGGTTGCGTAACAACTGCAATGCCAGGCAGCATTGTTGAAGTAAAAGTCAAAGCTGGCGACAAAGTAAATGCTGGTGATGCGGTGCTTGTGATTGAGGCGATGAAAATGGAGAATGAAATTCAAGCATCAGTGTCAGGCTTTGTAGTTGCTGTTCACGTTAAAAAAGGTGATACAGTCACACCTGACGAATCATTGTTAGAAATTCAACCAGAGTAATTCTATTGCTCTGATTTAAATTAAAAGCCGACGGTCGAGCGCTGTCGGCTTTTTTATAGGCATTACGCATATGCAGACGACATTAATCTTAGCTTCATCCTCACCCTACCGGCAAGAGTTGCTGGCTAAGCTTGGCTTGCCTTTTCAAGCAATCTCACCAGAAATTGATGAATCTCCTTCGGTTGGTGAACAACCTCATGCAACAGCATTAAGACTTGCACAATTAAAAGCAAAGAAAATTGCAGAAACGCATCCGAATGCATTAATTATTGGATGTGATCAAGTAGCAACGTTGGATGGCATTCAACTTGGTAAGCCAATGACACACGAAAACGCTGTGAAGCAATTGCAATATCAACGTGGCCGTCGCGTTACCTTTCACAGCGCATTATGTTTATACAATGCAGTGACTAGAGAGATGCAAGCTGAGGTTGTGCCTTACGATGTAGAGTTTAGAAATCTCACGGATGCACAGATTGAAAACTATTTACGCATAGAAGAACCCTACAATTGCGCAGGAAGCGCCAAATCAGAGGGGTTGGGCATTGCATTGATTGCTTCAATGACAGGTTCTGATCCAAACGCTTTAATAGGCCTGCCTCTTATTAAGCTCATTACCATGCTTCAAAATGAACAAGTTAACGTCGTTTAAGCATACATATAAGGTTAATTAAAATGGTGCTAGGCACTCTGTACATGATTCCAGTTACTTTAGGTGACGACAATCTTAGTTATGTTATTCCAGCTGATGTAATACAGCTCGTTAAAGGCTTAGAATATTTTGTGGTTGAGAACGAAAAAAGTGCGCGTCGCTTTTTAGGCTCAGTTAAAACAAATAAGCCAGTCCGAGAGCTCAACTTCCAATTACTCAACGAACATACCGCTGAAAAAGACTTACCTGAACTCATTGCCCCATTGCTGGCCGGACATAACGTTGGCATGCTATCTGAGGCGGGTTGCCCAGGAATTGCTGACCCAGGTGCAACGCTGGCGGCTCTGGCGCATCGCAAAGGTATCAAAGTATC
>CAMCTR010000053.1 GCA_945878605.1 Candidatus Methylopumilus universalis
CTCCTATTAGGGTTAATTGATTACCCATTTTTTTACTCTTAATATTGAATTCGTAGGTTCCCAATGAAGCCCGTATTAGTGATTCGACATGCAAAAACAGAAGGTGCTGGATTTTTTGGTGACTTTTTAGATCAGCACAATATTCCTTGGGTGATGACTTGCATCGACCAAGGTAATGCAATACCAGAAGATATTTCAGCCTACAGTGGCCTAGTCATGATGGGCGGACCAATGAGTGTGAATGATAACTTGCCATGGATTTCAAATGAGGTTGCGCTGATCAAACAAGCAATGGGTAAGAATTTGCCTGTGTTAGGACATTGTTTGGGTGGGCAATTAATTAGCAAGGCGTTAGGCGCAACGGTTAAAGCTAATCCTGTCAAAGAAATTGGCTGGGGTAATGTGCTTGTAAAAGATGAACAAGCGTTAAGCTTATTTGGTGTTTCTAGTTTTGAGAGTTTTCATTGGCACGGTGAAACGTTTGATTTGCCTAAAGGCGCTAAGCACATCCTTGCGAGCCAGTATTGCCAGAATCAAGCTTATTTAATTGGCAATGCGATTGCATTTCAATGCCATATTGAGATGACTGAAGAGATGGTAAAGACGTGGTGTGAAAATGGGGGCGAAGAGCTTGAATCCTCTAGCTCAAGTCCTGCAGTTCAACAAGCGGAACTCATACAGCAAAACCTTGAGCGGCGCGTTGCGAATTTAAACGTTGTCGCAACGAATGTTTATACTTATTGGACTGGGTTGCTACATTCCTCTTGATAAACGGCGAACTCCACTTAAACTGCGTTAAAATTAAAAACTTCACTTATTCATTAAGAAGTTTTTATACATGATTCCTCATCTCACTACTGCACTGAATGGCCCGCTTCTTGCGCTTGAGAAAAACATTCTCGAGAACATGCCTAAGATTGAGCATTGGTTTCGTGTTCAGTGGCTCGAGCATAGCTCGCCATTTTATGCCTCGGTAGATTTGCGCAATGCTGGCTTCAAACTTGCGCCAGTGGATACCAATTTATTTCCAGGTGGGTTTAATAATCTCAATCCCGCTTTCTTATCCTTGTGTGTTCAAGCCGCAACAGTGGCGGTAGAAAAGATTTGTCCTGAAGCGCATCGTTTATTACTCATTCCAGAAAACCACACCCGCAACACTTTCTATTTGCGTAATGTTGCTGCGCTTGCCCATATCTTGCGCCAAGCAGGTTTGGATGTACGAATTGGTAGTATTAATCCTGAAATTATTGAGCCGACGCAAATTGAAATTGAGCCAGGCGAAACCATTTTGCTTGAGCCAGTAAAGCGTGTTAAAAATCGCCTTACTTTAGATGGCTTTGATAGCTGTGCTGTGCTTCTCAACAATGATTTATCAGGCGGGGTGCCTGATATTTTAAAAGGGATAGAACAAAACCTTATTCCACCTTTGCATGCGGGCTGGGCAACACGTCGTAAGTCAGAACATTTTACAGCTTATAACCAGGTCGCCAATGAGTTTGCTGAATTTTTAGACATTGATGAATGGCTGATTAATCCTTATTTTGATACTGCAAGCGGAGTCGATTTTCAAGCGCGTGTGGGCGAAGATGAAATGGCAGCGAAGGTTGAAGCCTTGCTTACAAAAATCAAACAAAAATACAAAGAGTACGGTGTAGAACAAGAGCCATTCCTCATTGTTAAGGCGGATGCTGGCACTTATGGCATGGGCATAATGACTGTGAAAAGTCCTGATGACGTGCGTGATCTTAACCGCAAACAACGCAATAAAATGGCGGTGGTAAAAGAGGGGATGGAAGTCAATGAGGTGATCATTCAGGAAGGTGTTTACACCTTTGAGACCATAAATGATGCGGTCGCTGAGCCGGTGGTGTATATGATGGACCACTTTGTGGTGGGCGGTTTTTACCGCGTTCATACTGGCCGCGCGGTGGATGAAAATCTCAATGCGCCAGGCATGCATTTCGTGCCATTAGCTTTTGATAATCCTTGCTCAACGCCCGACTGCGCGGATGCGCCAGACTCAGCCAAAAACAGATTTTATGCTTATAGTGTTGTGGCACGATTAGCCTTAATCGCCGCTGCGATTGAGTTAGAAGAAAACGACCCGGAAGGTTTCTAATGCGCATCGCCGTCATCCTCGATCCGCTTTATAGCCTAAAGCCTTATAAAGATACTAGCCTTGCTATTATGCGAGAAGCGGCTGGCCGTGGGCATCTGCTATTTGTGGCACTGCAAAGCGATTTGTTTTTGCGCCAAGAACAAGTTCGTTTGCGCGTGCAACCTTTTGAATTTAACGAGGGTGCAAGTTGGTATCAATTAGGTGATGTTGTTGAGCAATCGCCAAAGGATTTTGATGCTGTTTTGATGCGCAAAGACCCGCCCTTTGATAATGAGTTTTTATATAGCACTTATTTGTTGGATTTAGCTGTTCAGCAAGGGGCGCGCGTGCTCAACAATCCAGCATCTGTGCGTGATTGGAATGAAAAACTTTCTGTCGCCAATTTTCCGCAGTTTGCCCCAGAGCTTTTGGTAACGAGGGACAATGCGCTTATTCGTCAGTTTTTACGTGCGCACGATGATATTGTGGTGAAGCCTTTAGATGGCATGGGAGGCAGCAGTATTTTTAGACTCACTCAACTAGACCCTAACATCAGCGTCATTCTTGAAACCATTACCGATTACGGTAAGCGCACGGTAATGTCACAGCGTTATCTGCCACAAATCAAGCAAGGCGATAAACGCATTATTGTGATTAATGGCGAGCCGCTACCTTATGCTTTAGCCCGTATTCCTATGGCAGGTGAGACCCGTGGCAATTTGGCTGCAGGTGGAACAGGGATAACGCGGTCACTGACTGAGCGGGACTTTGAAATTGCCAGCACGGTTGGCAAAGTGCTTAAGGAAAAGGGCTTGTTCTTGGTTGGCTTAGATGTGATTGGTGAGCATCTCACCGAAATTAACGTGACGAGTCCAACTGGGATGGTGGAAATTGCCGCACAAACGCCATGCAATCCTGCATCTGTTTTTATGGATGCCCTAGAAGTCTTATAACGCCATGCGACTTCTGGTTTTAATTTTTGCATTGTTCTTATCCGCCTGTGGTAAAGAGTCTTTGGTGCAAACCAAGTCCTATGTGTTCGGCACGCTGGTGGATATTAGTATTTATGGGGAGACGGAAGACAAAGCACATGAAGTCACCAGCCATATCCTGCAAGATTTTCAGCGGCTACATCGTCAATATCATGCCTGGCAGTCAGATAGCGAATTAAGCACACTGAATAAGCGTTTCGCGGCAGGTAAAACGCCAGTCGAAATGAGTCCAGAACTCACTCAAATGTTGACGCAAGCGCAAACACTATCCAAGCAATCTCAAGGATTGTTTAATCCTGCTATTGGGGGGTTAATTAGCATTTGGGGCTTTCAGCGCGATGAATTTACTCCTGTTGAAATTAACGATATGGCCATTCAAAAGCTGGTTCAGGCAAATCCGCAAATGTCAGACATCGTTATTAAAAACAACACAGCATACAGCACCAACTCAACAGTCAAGCTTGATCTAGGCGGTTATGCAAAAGGCTATGCCTTAGATCTCGCAATCACTGAACTGCAAAAGCAAGGGGTTAAAAATGCATTGGTGAATATTGGCGGCAATATCATCGCGCTTGGTAAGCATGGCGACAAACCTTGGCGTGTTGGTATTCAGCATCCGCGTGAGCCTAAACCGATGGCAACGCTTGATTTACCAAGCGGCTGGGCCGTTGGCACTTCAGGCGATTATCAGCGTTACTTTGAGCAAGCTGGAAAGCGTTATTGCCATATCATAGACCCGCGTAATGGGTATCCAGCGCTAGGCACTCAAGCAGTGACAGTGTTAATCGCGCCAAGTCCTCAAGCTGGGGTGCTATCGGATGTGGCTTCAAAACCTATATTTTTGAGTGCGCCAGACCAGCGTGCATTGGCCGCAAAAGCGATGGGCGTCGAGCATTATTTGGTGGTTGATGCAGAGAGTAATATCAGATTAAGTGCATCCATGAGCGGGCGCGTGCATTGGCTGACTAAGCCCGAAAAGATTACGGTTCAATAATGGTGAAACCATCAAAATGGGGAAAACCTTCATTGGGTGACGTATTAGTTATTTTATTTGCGCTCCTTTTTGTCGCTTATTTGTTCAAAAGCTTATGGCACAACGAGCAAGCTGCAAAATTACAAATCCGACTCGGCGATAAAATTTATGCTACTTATAGCCTAGACCAAAACCGCAACATTGATATTCAAGGCTCAATCGGCGTGACGCGGATAGTGATTGCTAACGGTAAAGCCCGTTTTGCAAGTTCGCCCTGCCCGAATCAGTATTGCGTTCATCAGGGCTGGCTAAACCACAAAGGGCATGCGGCGATTTGCTTGCCCAATCAAGTGAGCATGGAATTGCTCGGCGGCAAAAAACCTTTTGATAGTTTGAATTACTAATGACACAGCCTTCAAAAAATAAAAGCATCGAAATTCAGACAACTTCGGATGACCATCGTATCGCCAAGTTAGCTGCCTTTGCGATTGGATTGCACTTGCTTGAGGCGGTCTTGCCATCCCCGCTGCCGGGGGTTAAGCCTGGCCTTGCTAATATTATCACCTTGTTTGTTCTCTATCGCTTTGATTTTGCAACCGCGGCTTGGGTGAGTTTGCTCCGCGTGTTTGCCAGCAGTTTGTTGTTGGGCAATTTTTTATCGCCAACATTTGCGCTTAGTTTGTCAGGCGCGCTGTTAAGTTTAGCCGCACTTTATTTTGCACAATATCTGCCGCGCCGGTATTTTAGTGCGGTAACTTTAAGCCTGTTGGCTGCCTTTGCTCACATGACTGGGCAGCTTTTGGTTGTGCGTGGTTGGCTTATTCCGAATGCTGGCGTTGCTTATTTAATCCCTATTTTTATGGCGGCGGCTTTAGTGTTTGGCGTGGCGAATGGTTTGCTGACCAATTATTTATTACGCATTAATCCGGTAAGGCTTGATGAAGACAAAGGCTAAATAAGGCTTTATGTTAAAATACAGTCAATATTTCTTAGCAGTATATTTGAGTGGCATAGGAGGTTGGCGGTGAGCAAATTTACACGTGGTTTATTATGGAGTTTGGCGCTTACTTTGGCTTTGTCTGCTTGTGGCATTAAGGGCCCTTTATATATTCCTGAGAAAAAATATCCGCAAAACGTAAGCGTGCCACAGACTAAAATACACGCTCAATTGCATCAACTAACAGTTAATTCTTGAGTCTTTTCATGCAACCATTTCAAATGAAAAATGGCGAACTTCACGCCGAAAGTTTCCCTTTAAGCAAAATTGCCGCTGAGTTTGGTACGCCAACTTATGTCTATTCAAAAGAAGCGCTCACTTCCGCCTTTAAGCGCTTTGACGCTGGCTTTGAAGGTACGGATCACTTGATTTGTTTTGCAGTGAAGTCTAATCCTAGCTTGGCGATTCTGAGCTTGTTCGCAAAATTGGGGGCGGGCTTTGATATTGTTTCTGGTGGCGAATTAGCTCGGGTAATTGCCGCGGGTGGCGAAGTTTCTAAAGTGGTTTTTTCAGGCGTAGGTAAAACCGAAGCCGAAATGCGTAGCGCATTAGAAGTGGGCATTTTTTGCTTTAACGTGGAATCAGCAAGCGAGTTAGATCGCCTAAACTCTGTGGCTGGCAGTATGAATAAAATCGCGCCAGTTTCGTTGCGTGTTAACCCGAACGTGGATGCAAAAACGCATCCGTATATTTCGACGGGCCTCAAAAATAACAAGTTTGGTGTGGCTTATGAGGATGCCTTAAACCTTTATCAAGCCGCTGCAAAAATGCCGAATATTGAGATTCATGGTGTGGATTGCCATATTGGTTCTCAGCTTACAGAACTCTCACCTTTCTTGGATGCTTTAGACCGCGTATTGGCATTGGTTGAACAACTTGAAGCGACTGGCATTTCTATTCGTCATATTGATGCGGGTGGCGGCATTGGGATTTGTTATGTGGATGAGACGCCACCTGATTTTGCTGAATACGCAAAAGCCATGCGTGAAAAGATGGCGGGCCGTCAAGTAAAACTAGTGTTTGAACCAGGCCGTGCTTTAGTAGGTAACGCAGGTGTTTTGTTGACTAAAGTGGAGTATCTCAAACATACAGAATCTAAAAACTTTGCCATTGTAGATGCTGCCATGAACGACTTAATGCGCCCTGCTTTGTATGACGCATATCATGATATCGTTGCGGTTAATCAAGTAAATTTAGAAGCCCAGGTGTACGAAATTGTTGGCCCAGTATGTGAAAGTGGCGACTTTTTAGGCCATGACCGCAAGCTTGCTTTGGCGCAAGATGATTTGTTGGCAGTATTATCAGCAGGCGCTTATGGCATGAGCATGAGCTCTAATTACAACACCCGTCCTCGTGCCGCTGAAGTGATGGTGGATGGCGATAAGGTTTATGAAATTCGCAAACGTGAAACAATCGCCGACTTGTTTGCGATGGAGCGTGTTTTGTAACACTGGAATATGACTAAAGAAGCGAGGCATGCCTCGCTTTTTTGTTGCTCAATTCCTGTGACTAATCAAAAATTACAGTTTTGTTTGCATAAGGCAAAATGCGATTTTCGATGTGCCAGCGCACTGCGCGAGACAAAACGATGCGCTCTAAATCACGCCCTTTTTGTATCAAGTCTTCTACTTGATCTCGGTGTGAAATGCGATCTAAGTCTTGTTCGATGATCGGACCTTCATCCAATACTTCTGTGACGTAATGGCTGGTTGCGCCAATTAGCTTTACACCGCGTTCAAATGCGCGATGATATGGACGCGCACCAATGAAGGCTGGCAAGAATGAATGGTGAATATTGATGATGCGTTGCGGGTAGCGCTTCACAAAATCAGCTGAAAGAATTTGCATGTAGCGTGCAAGCACAATCAAGTCTACTTCTGCGGCATCGAAAAAAGCGAACTGCTTAGCCTCTGCCTCAGCTTTGTTCTCTTTAGTCACCACAATGTGATGGAAGGGAATGCCGTAGAACTCTGCTAATCGTGCCGTATCTAGATGGTTGCTGATAATCATGGCGATATCGCAAGCGAGCTCACCGCCTTGATGGCGATGCAATAAGTCTGCTAAGCAATGGTCGTATTGCGACACCATAATCGCTAAACGGGGACGCTTTTGCGCAAGTTTAAGCTGCCATTCCATTTGGAATCGTGAGGCAATATCTGCAAAATATTCTGCGAAGTTATCAGCGTTGATTTTAGAGCCGGTCAGGTCCCACTCCACGCGCATTAAGAATAGGTTGTTTTCAGCATCTTGATGCTGATCTGCATGCAAAATATTCGCATCATGTTGCACTAAGAAATCAGCAATTGCCGCAACAATACCTTTTTGATCTGGGCAGGTCACTAGCAAGGTGGCTGTATTTTTAACGGTGGTCATAAAAGTGTGGCGCAAATGCATGCGGCTTTATAAGTGAGAATGCCATTATACCAAGATATATAGCAAGATTAACTCACGCACTGAGTAAGTGCATCGCTGGCAAGGTTGTGGTATCTTTTAAGAGCGCTGTTATACAGCTTTTTTCAACCAAATTTAAGAGCAATTAAGTACAGTGAAAAAACAATTACCGTATTTCGTTCTATTTTTTGTATTGCCAGTGCTTGCTATGCTTGCATGGTGGGGCCTGTTTTCCAGCGCAAGTTTAGAAATCGGAACCTCCCCTGCTTATGACTATGTCTATCTAGAAGCGGAGGGACCATACTCAAAACTTAGCAGCAAACAAAACGAAGTGTTGTTTTACATGAAGCAGCAAAACATTGCACATGGTGCAGCAATCGCTATTGTGTTGACTGACCCGCGTACTACATCCTACAAAGCGTTATTAGCTCGCGCAGGTTTTGTGATTGACCATGCGGTTGAGGTGAAAGCACCATTAATGTTGGGTCATATCGACCCGCAAAAGGTGGCGATTGCCCAAATCAAGGCGCATCCATTGCTCGCTTATGGTAAAACATATTCTGCCATACTCGATTACTGCAAAAAGCACGATATGAAATTACAACTCCCAACAGTTGAGATTTTTGAGCATAGTGTTTTGCGGGTTGAAATGCCTTTAGAAAGCAAGGCTGGAGAATAGATTTGAAAGTTTTAGCGCTTATTTCTGCATTGCTACTTACTTATTATCGTCCGGTAATTGAGCAAAATTGGTTAAAAGGCATTTACGGGCCTTACGCCAACTTTCTAGACCGCACGTTTAACGTTGGTGCCCGTCAGCACGGCATCATAGCTTGGTGTTTAGGGGTTGTATTACCTGTTCTTGTATTAGCTGTTGCTTATGGATTGGCGATATTATTGATTGGCTATTTCGCAGCATTTTTAATCTGCCTAGTGGTACTTTACTTTGCGCTGCGTTTTAGTTACTTTGGGCAACATGCAGAAAAAATAGGTGCGAATTTAAAAGACCAAAATATCCCAGCTGCTCGACAGCTATTGGCTGAATGGGAAAATACAGAAACCGACCATTACACAGCCAACCAAATTGCATCAGTCTGCATAGAAACAACATTAAAGCGAGCACATCAAGGTATGTTCGGACCAATTTTTTGGTTTGCATTGCTTGGTCCAGCAGGCGCTTTGCTTTATCGTTTGGCTCATATTTTGCAAACCGAGTGGGCAAGTCCAGCACAAAAAAATGGTTTTTATCAGTGTTCACAACGCGCTTTTTATTATTTAGATTGGCTTCCGGCCAGGGTCACTGCCGCTGGTTTTGCTGTGGTGGGTGATTTTGAAGATGCTGCATACTGCTGGCGTACACAGGCTAATAACTGGCCGGATAAATTGCTAGGCATGGTCTTGGCGAGCGGAACAGGCGCGATGGGCGTGAAGCTGGTTGATGCGTTGCCATCTCAAGGCATATTGCAAGCGCGCCCAGATATTGGCTTGGGTGACGATGCTGACGCTGATTATGTGCAAGCTGCCGTTGGGCTTGTTTGGCGTGTATTGTTGCTGATGGTTGGATTACTTATTTTACTCACCTTTGCTCATTGGCTTGGTGTTTAACCCCTCTTAAAGACACAATTTTTTGTTTTGGGTTTATTTATGGATATCTTACTCGCTAACCCTCGCGGTTTCTGTGCTGGCGTTGATCGCGCGATTATCATTGTTGAGCAAGCGCTAGAAAAATTTGGTGCGCCTATTTATGTGCGTCATGAAGTCGTCCATAACAAATTTGTGGTGGATGAGCTTAAAAGCAAAGGCGCAATTTTTATTGATGAACTTAAAGATGTGCCTGCTGGTAATACAGTGATTTTTAGCGCACACGGCGTTTCTAACGACGTTCGAGCCGAAGCTAAGGGAATGGGCTTGCAAGTATTTGATGCGACTTGCCCACTCGTGACTAAGGTGCATATTGAAGTCGCTAAAATGCGCGCCGCGGATAAAGAAATCGTGATGATCGGTCACAAAGGTCACCCGGAAGTGGAAGGCACGATGGGGCAATCTGAGCATGGCATGTATTTAGTCGAGTCACC
>CAMCTR010000054.1 GCA_945878605.1 Candidatus Methylopumilus universalis
ATTACTAGCCAAGTTGATTTAGGGATTTTGCAAATGGAACTACGCGCACAGGCACTCAATTGCCTTGCTCAAACTGATTTCTTAGATAAAACCCAAGCCGTAGCAGAGTTAGCCTCTGCTTGGGCATCTGGTAGCTGCGACATAGATACATACATCGTATTTAATGCGCCAGACAATATTCCTGGTTTGCCAAACAAACCTTATTTAGTCAACCCCAAAGATGTCGCGCGCCGCAACATGCGTACCACTGAAGGCCGTGCGGTTATGATTCACGCCCTTGCCCATATTGAGTTTAATGCGATTAATTTAGCTTTAGATGCCATTTGGCGCTTTGCGGAGATGCCTCAAGACTATTACGCTGACTGGCTAAAAGTTGCGGTTGAAGAGGCATACCATTTCACTTTGCTTAACGAGCATCTCATCAAGCTAGGCTATATTTATGGCGACTTTGCTGCGCACAATAGCTTATGGGAAATGGCGACCCGAACCACGGATGACATCTTAGCGCGCATCGCTTTAGTGCCTCGCACAATGGAAGCGCGCGGGCTAGACGCTTCACCAGCTTTACGTTCAAAGGTGGCGCAAGTGGGTGATATGGAGGCTGCGGTAATTTTAGATATCATTCTGCGTGATGAAATTGGCCACGTTGCCATTGGTAATCGTTGGTTTAATTGGCTGTGTAAAGCGCGCGGTCTAGAGCCCATTAGCGCTTATGCTGATCTAGCAAAAAAATATGAAGCACCATCCCCGCGCAAGCCTTTTAATCATCAAGCAAGGCTAGCGGCTGGCTTTACCGAACAAGAGCTTGCTTGGCTAGAGAATGCATAAAAAACTCACCAGTACATTAGCACTGCATGATTTTCCCAATAGCTACCAAGTGGCTCGTAGTTTAAACCGTCAAATTCATTTTCATTTAGGCCCCACCAACTCAGGTAAAACCTACCAAGCCCTCCTCAAACTGCAAGCCGCTGAATCGGGCGTTTACCTCGCACCACTACGCTTGTTAGCGATGGAAATTCGCGACCGATTGATGGAAGCCGGCGTGCCTTGTAACTTGATTACTGGTGAAGAGCGGCAACTGATTCCAGGGGCAAAACATACTGCTTGCACGGTCGAAATGATGAATGCCAATCAATCTGTGGATGTGGTGATTATTGATGAAATTCAAATGCTACAAGATGAAGCCCGAGGCTATGCTTGGACAGCCGCATTAATAGGCGCACCAGCAAAAGAGGTGTTTGTATGTGGCGCAAATAGCGTCACTGAGCCGTGTGTTAGAGCCATTGAAGGACTAGGCGAACAATATGACATAACGTATTTGGAACGAAAAGCGCCTTTAGTACTTGAGCAGGAAAGCCTAAGCGGCAAAAATTATAAACGCGCCAATCTCAAAGGCAAGTTACAAAAAGGCGATGCAGTGATTGCCTTTACACGTAAGGATGTACTCACATTAAGCGCAAGATTTCGCCAATGGGGTCATGGTGTGGCATCAATTTATGGCGCATTATCCCCCGAAGTAAGGCGTACTGAATCCAAGCGTTTTTGTGAGGGTAATGCTGATATTTTGGTGGCAACAGATGCCATCGGAATGGGACTTAATTTGCCGATTCGTCGTGTGATTTTTTCTAGCATAGCTAAATTTGATGGGGTGGCTAGCCGCCCGATTAATGCCACTGAGGTAAGACAAATTGCAGGACGTGCTGGTCGATTTGGCATTTATGAAACAGGCTATGTGAGCGCGTTTGAGAATGATGAGCTAATCCATCTTGAAAACATGCTCACTACTTCTGATCTAGCTGACTTAGAAAAGCTACCCATCTCACCAAGCTTTTCACAGCTATCTGAAATCGCAGGCACACTGCATACCCATAAAATCAGCGAGGCCCTAGCTTACTTCGCTGAACGCATCAGCATCAATAGTGACTTATTTGAAATTGCGTCCTTACAAACACAATCCCAGCTCGCTTTTTTAGTCGATGAATATGCGCCTAAATTGAACTTAAAAGACAAGTTTATTTTTACCTGCGCACCGATTAGCTGGGATAAGCCACGCGAGCGTGATTACTATTTGAGCTGTTTAGATTGTGTAGCGAATAACCAAACGAAAACGCTACCAGATGATATTGCTTGGCTAAATTCAACCAGCCCAAAACACTTAGAAGAAGCCGAAGAGTTGAGCAAAGATATAAGCCTTTACGCGTGGTTGGCGCATAAGTTTCCTCAGCATTTTTATCAATTAAATAAGTTGCCAGCTTTGAGAAACAAGGTAAGTCGATATATTGAAGCGGCTTTATTGGTTCAAGCAGGATACAAAGATACATCAAAAGAACTAATGTATCAGTTAGGGCAGACTTAGTATTTTCTGAATTGCCCGACCACTACACCAAAAATTTCCAAATGGCCTTGAGGGCGAATAGTTGGGAAGGCTCTATTGGCAGGATAAAGCACGAACTCTTTACCTTCGCGGCCTAAGGTTTTAAGGGTGTATTCATTGTCGACAATCGCCACTACAATATCGCCGATGTTAGCAGTTTGCTTTTTCTCAATTATCACAACGTCATCTTGAAAGATGCCTGCGTCTATCATCGAGTCTCCTTTAACGGTAATTAACACCGTGTCGGATGGACGCTCAATCAAGTAATCATCAATACTCAAGCTATAACTTCTGTCGCTTAATGCAGCAGATGCAAAGCCTGCTTGCACAGTGCTTTCAGCAAGCACACGCTCAAAGAAACGTCGGCCCGGCTTAAGTCTGCCATCTGGCGCGGATTCAATGAAGTTCAAAAGTTTTAAGCGAGCAACTAGCGCAGTCACGGCATTTTTAGACTTAAAGCCTAATAGTTGCGCAATGGCAGCATAAGACGGCAAAATCTTTTGATCTGCATAATAGTCTTGAAGCTTGCCTAAGTAGTCGATGTCATTTGCCATAGACTTTAGAATACTGTACGAACGTACATGCGTCAAGCATTTCATTTACACAATTAAAAAGGGGCGAAGATATTCGCCCCTTTTGACTAGCAAACCAGCATCAGCTAAATAACGCCCAAGCCTTTTGTAGCGTGCTCCAAACACCATAAGTAATTGGAATTAGCACAGCAATCCATGCAATCACGGCAGTGACTGAGCCGCCACTTGCTCGTTCACCGCCTGCTTTAGAAGCTGGCGCCACCTGCTCATGTGCTAATTTCTTTTCCGCAGCTAATTCAGCATCTGTCATAAAGTATTTATCAGCTACTGGGCGCACCAACAAGTTTGCCACAAAGCCAATCACCAACATACCCGCTAACACATAGAAAATAGGTGAGTAGATTTGGTCAAACGGCACTTTAGCTTCAACTCGCATATCGTGCATGTAATTCACAATCACTGGGCCTAAAATGCCAGCTGTTGACCATGCGGTGAGTAATCTACCGTGAATCGCACCCACAAACTGCGTGCCGAACATATCCGCAAGATATGCTGGTACGGTTGCAAAACCGCCACCGTACATGGAAACAATGACACACAAAGCCGCACCAAAGATTGCCAATGACTTAATATCCGCACCATAGCTTGCTAATACGTAAAGCAAGGCACCCAACACAAAAAAGATGAAGTAGGTTTGTTTGCGGCCTAATTTATCTGAAGAGCTTGCCCATGCGATACGACCAAAAATGTTAAAAAGTGAGATTAAACCTACAAAACCTGCGGCAATTGCAGCCGCTGCAGCGGTTAATGCGTCATCCGCTTTAATGTCCGCAAACCCAATATCAGGCTGATGAATTAAAATGCCGCCAAAAGTTTCCTGTAACATAGGCGCAGCCGCTCCAATAATGCCGATACTAGCTGAAACGTTCATACAAAGGACTAGCCACAACAACCAAAACTGCGGTGTTTTATGCGCATTGTTAAGATGCACATGACGTGTCGCAATCATGCCATTGTTGGCTTTTGTTGCTGGCGGTGTCCAACCTGCTGGCTGCCAACCTGTTGGCGGCACACGGTATCCTAATGAGCCGCACAGCATGAAAATCGCGTAAGCCATAGCTAATACGACGAATGTTTGCCAAACGCCTACTTCAGCTGGCGTTGCAAAGTAACTCATCAACTTAGTTGCGATGGGTGAGCCCACTAAAGCCCCGCCACCGAAGCCCATAATCGCCAGGCCTGTCGCCATACCACGTCGATCTGGAAACCACTTAATCAAGGTAGAAACAGGTGAAATATAACCTAAGCCAAGCCCCACGCCGCCAATCACGCCTGAGCCTAACCACATCATCCAAAGTTGATGGGTATAAACACCAAGTGCTGAAATCAGCAAACCGCCTGCCCAACATAAAGTAGCTACAGAGCCAGCTTTGCGTGGACCTGATCGCTCCAGCCAACCACCCCAAAGTGCTGCAGAACAGCCGAGCAATACAAAAAATAATGTGTACATCCAGCCCAAATCAAATTGAGTCCAATTACAGTCAGTCGCAAATAGAGCACGACCTGTGCCACTTAACTTTTCCGCAAACGAGGTCGCGCCTGCTGCACAGGCTTCCAAAGGCTTACCATCAGCACCCATCAATGCATTACCTAATGGCTTCCAAAATACTGAGAACCCATAAGCCATGCCGATGCATAAATGCACAGCTAAAGCAGCGGGTGGAATCAACCAACGATTGTAAGAAGAGGGCGCAATGATGCGCTCTTTTGAAAAGAAACTTGCCATATGATTACCTCTCGTTATTAGTTTTACTCAATTTTTATAAGTGAATTTGAGCTGAAGCTTTTTCGCTTCTTGAACAAGACTATATATGCAAGTTTAAAGTTTTACCACACCTTGATAGTGTCTACACTATTAACGATCGGCAATAGAGAATTAGTTAGAAGGATATCGGAGATGCGAAACCAAGTGATTTCAAGAAGGATGGCGCTTGAAACAACTATAAGGCGTTTTTACGATTATTAGGAACTCTGCTCTTACTTTTTGGTTTAGCGCTATCCACTTCAGGTGAGTTGGCTTTTACAGTCTCAATTCGCTGTCGCTCAGCAATTTTCGCTTGCAAAGCTTCTAACTCATCCAACGTAATCAGGCGGTCACCATTTAAGTCTACAGCGCCAAAATGACGGGTCAACTGAGGCATCGTATCGTAAGCCTCTTCGAGAGAAATCGTACCGTCGTTATCTCTATCGGTTTGTGAGAAGCGCTCTTGTAAACGCTGATGCATCACTCGTCGACGCTCTTCAATTTGGACATGCGCTGGATCAACGGTTCGTGAATACTCATCTAATGAGCGTCTCAAGCGAATGTTGTCGTCAATATTGACCCCAACTGGATCATTCGAGGATTTTGAGTTTGAAATATCTGCCTGTGATGACTTAGAAGCATCATCATTAGCCGCTTGATTATCACGAGGTGCCGCCATCATGACTTCAGCACTTAAAAAAAAAGCCAAACCAAAGGCAATACGTGACATTAAAATTATGCATTTTAGTTTGGCCAACACTAACCCGCTCAATTGCAAGGTCTTAAAGCAAGCATTGAAGTTTTGTTTAATTAACATGCATCCTTAACCGTATCAACAATAAGAACAAGATTAAGACCTAATTGATGATTGCTAGTTCAAAGTAACTTGGAAAATCATCATGCTATACGAATGTAAATCTAATATTTCACAAAAAAGATTTTTGTAAAAAAATGTAACACATTAAATATATAAAATAGCGGCAAGCAAACCGTATAATACGCATAGAATAAATCAGCAGGCCAACGGAGCGAATCTTAAATGAGCACATCACCACAACAAGCTAACATCAAAAAAATCTTGATGGTCGACGATGACGTACGGATGCGTGAATTATTGCAGCGCTACCTGACAGAACAGGGCTTTAATATTAGAACTGTAGCAGATTCTACGGAAATGGATAGCGTGCTTTCTAAAGAGCATATCGACCTATTGGTTCTCGATCTGATGTTGCCAGGCGAGGATGGATTAGCTATTTGTCGTCGCATACGCTCCAACGGAAGCGCGATGTCTATCATCATGCTTACCGCACGTGGTGATGAGGTAGATCGTATTATCGGTTTAGAAATGGGCGCTGATGACTACCTACCAAAACCGTTTAACCCTCGCGAATTACTGGCTCGCATCAACGCCATCATGCGCAGACAGGTTCGGGCTGAACCAAGCGCACCAGGACATTTGACTGGTAGTCTGGCATTTGGCGACTTTTTATTCGACCCATCAACTCGCAGCTTAAGCAAAAACGGCGAAAACATTACCATCACTAGCGGCGAATACGCGCTGCTCAAAGTGTTTATTGATCATCCAAGACAACCACTTTCACGCGATCGACTAATGCAACTTGCGCGTGGTCGAGAGCTTGATGTCTTTGACCGAAGTATCGATGTCCAAGTATCTCGCTTACGTCGATTAATTGAAGCAGACCCAGCCCATCCTCGCTACCTGCAAACTATGTGGGGCTTTGGTTATGTGTTTGTGCCAGATGGTGAAGCTGGCAAACATTAACATGGTGTTTTAACTCAACTGACCGCCAAAAAAATTGAAGTTTCTTCCACGCACTCTCTTAGCCCGCCTGATGCTACTTATCGCCATTTTGTTGTCGATAGGGCAATTTGCTGCGCTACAGCTATTTGATTATTTTGAGCGAGAACCAAGGGCGAACGCCGCAGCTTTGCAAGCGATTACCATCGTCAACTACACCAAAGCCTCATTATTAGCTGCCCATGAAAACAGAAGAATTGCTTTGCTGTCCGACCTTTCTGGTCGAGAAGGTGTTCGTATTTATGCAGCAGATATTTTGGAAGAAATTGAACCCCTACCAAAAGATCCCTTCATTCAAATTTTAGCTAAAAAAATTCGCAACACTTTAGGAAGCGACACCATTGTCGCTATTAACCACTTTGGTGTGCCTGGCCTTTGGATTAGTTTCAATATCGGTCAAGATGATTACTGGGTTGTCATCCCTCGATTACAAGCTGAACGGCACTTTCCTTGGCAATGGCTAAACTGGGGGGGCTTAGTGATTTTCCTATCACTCATCGGCGCGTATATGACGGCCATCAGAATAAACAAACCACTTAAACTATTAGTCACTGCCGCTGACCGAATCCGAAATGGACTTAGCCCAATTCAACTCCCAGAAGAAGGCGTAGAGGAACTTCGTGCAGTGAGCCACACTTTTAACCAAATGACCGAGTCATTAGCTTTACTGGACTCCGAAAGAACACTTTTGCTCGCAGGCGTTTCACACGATCTTCGAACGCCACTAGCACGACTTCGCCTTGCTATTGAAATGCTCCCAGATGAAGCATGTAATGCTTACAAAGATGGCATGATTCAAGACATCACAGACATGGATGGCATTATTAATCAATTCTTGGATTTTGTGCGCGGGGTGGAAGGCGAACCAACGCAAATGCTGGACCTCAATGTCTTGCTTCAATCTCTTTGCGATAGACACATTCGTGCAGGCAGAAAAATAGCGATATCTTTAGCCCCTACCCATTTGATCGCACTGCGCCCACTCGCCATGCAAAGACTTTTGGGCAATTTGATTGATAACGCGTTTAACTATGGAAAAGGCGAAGTAATCGTCACCACCAAAATTGAAGCAGAGAATATCTTAGTCAGCGTATTAGATAACGGCCCAGGCATTCCAGAAAAGCAAAAATCACGACTATTACGTCCTTTTGAACGCCTTGATACAGCACGTGGCAACACAAAAGGCAGCGGCTTAGGTTTAGCGATTTGCGACCGCATCACCAAATTGCATAGAGGAAAGCTTGATTTACTAAACCGCGAAGAAGGCGGCTTGGAAGTTAGGCTGACACTACCACTTAATTAAAACTATTTAATTCAGGCTAGGCTCAAACCAAGCCAGCTTTTCACGCAACTTCACCACATGCCCCACAATTATCAAGCATGGCGGCTTAAGTTCAGCTTCGACCACTTTACTTGCCAAAGTACTTAAATCCGCTACTACGACTCTTTGTTTAGGAGTTGTCCCTTGCTGAACAACTGCTGCCGGCATGCCAGCCTCTAGGCCATGTGAAATCAATTGGGCGCATATCTGCTCTAAGCCTACTAATCCCATATAAATCACCACGGTTTGATTAGGGCGCACCAAGGCAGGCCAGTCTAACTCAACGACGTTCGGCTGACCTTCTTTAGCCTTGAAATGCCCAGTAGTAAAAATACACGACTGCGCATAATCACGATGGGTTAGCGGAATCCCCGCGTAACAAGAAACGCCGTTGGCCGCACTAATGCCTGGCACTACCTGGAAGGGCACACCATTTTCCATCAGCGTTTCAATTTCTTCACCGCCTCGCCCAAAAATAAACGGGTCGCCCCCTTTTAGACGGAGCACGCGCTTGCCTTCTTTGGCGAGCTTCACCAAAAGCTGATTAATTTCTTCTTGTGGCAAGGTATGTTGGTCTCGGGCCTTGCCCACATTAATCAGCTCCGCATCCCGCCTCACTAGCTCCATCACCTCTTTACTCACTAATTTGTCATAGACACAAACATCGCATTGCTGCATGAGCCGTAAAGCACGAAAAGTTAGCAAATCTGGGTCACCTGGACCGCCACCCACTAAATAAACTTCACCATGTTGCGCATCGCTATCATCGGATTCAATCGCGTTTGCCAGTGCTAATTTAGCCGCGCTTTCTTGACCAGAAAACATCAGCTCAGGGATTGGGCCTTGAAAGGTTTTTTCCCAAAAAATTCGGCGCGATTGCGTATCAGCAAACTTGGCTTTTACGGCATCGCGAAAATCTCTCGCTAGATAGGCAAGGCGGCCATAAGAAGCTGGAATCATGGTTTCAAGCTTGGCGCGCATCAACCTCGCCAATACAGGCGCTGCGCCGTTACTTGAAATGGCAATCACCACTGGTGATCGGTCAACAATGGAAGGCATGGTAAAAGTACAAAGCGCTGGCGAATCCACCACATTGACGGGGATATTTTGGGCTTTCGCAGCATCAGAAACCGCAGTATTCACCTCCTCATCATCGGTGGCGGCAATCACTATAGTCGCACCTGGTAATTGACTAGGCTCAAAACTCGCTTGCGTATACAAGATGGTGCCAGCAAGGGCCAGCGCTTGAAGCGCATCACAAAGGTCAGGCGAGATCACCTCAACCGCCGCATTGGCTTTAAGCAACATCGCGACTTTACGTGTCGCCACATCGCCACCGCCAATCACGACACAGCGCGCGGCTTTAATTCTCATAAAAATTGGTAAAGATTCCATGCCCTTATTTTACCCTTGAATTTAGTGACACTTATTTAAAATTGTTTCCTGCTATTACAGCAGTCCACTTTTTGCTAGAATCCATGCGATCAGAGCCCAAAAGGGCTTAGCGATTGATTAAAAATTAACTCATTTTTAATAAAGGCGAATAACTTTGCTACTTTGGTTTGTAATTACTTATTGGATCATTTCCGTTGGTATTGGCTTATATGCCGGCACTAAAGTGCACACCTCGAAAGACTTCGCTATTGCCG
>CAMCTR010000055.1 GCA_945878605.1 Candidatus Methylopumilus universalis
ATGGTAATTGAAAACGCTGAACCTTACCTCCAGTTTCGATCTCAACCAACATATTCCAATCACTACGCCCCTGCACACAAACAGGCAAAGTCACCTCAGCTTGCCAATCGCCAGATTGATTCACTTGGATTAATCGGTATCGATTCAAACCCATTTCCATGCGCTGCATCGCAAAATCAACATGAATATTTTTAATAGCTTCATCTCGATTCATATGTAAATTTAAATGAAGCGGCATCATCACTTGAGGTGCTTCAGAAAACCGAACCGTGAACCTCTCATTACCGCAGGACTGCCTGATATCAGCACAAGGCAAAATGCTAACGGCTGCTAAATCGGACTCAGCCAAATAAGACTTCGCCGCAAAACCTAGCGCGATCAATAAAATTAGCGGTATAAAAAAATGCTTCATTTATTCCCAAGCCGCTCGCTGCATGGCAATGCCATGAGCCCCCGCTTGCCAAGCATTTTTGAGTTCTGATAATTGCATGCCGCCCAATGCATAAACAGGTATAGGGTAGTCTTGTTTAATTTCCGTAAAGCTATCCCATCCAATCCCTTGCAATTCAGGATGACTGCGCGTTGGCAGTACTGGAGAAAGCATAACAAAATCTAAATTCAATTGGGCTGCCTTCGCCATCTCTTGCGCATTGTGACAAGAAGCCGCGACCAACAAGCCATGAGGCTTCTCGCTCAAATCCATCAACGCAATGCTACTCAAATGAAGGCCATCAGCACCTGCGTTACTAGCATCATCCACACCTGAGTTAATCAATACTCTAGCGCCGAAGGGGCGTGCAAGCGCAATCACTTTTTTGGCGAATGCGATCAATGCATCTCGACCCAATTGCTTTTCACGCACTTGTATCAACTTCAATCCTTTTTCTAATTGAAGTTTTAAAGCCTTGAAAAAAGCAGCTTCACCCATCTCGTGCAGATTAGTAATCGCGTAAACAGGATGCAAACTTAAAGCACTCAGAATAGGCGTATTCGCCGGCAACATCGGCTCAACTGTTAAGCCTGCAGGGTTTTGCCAGCTCAGTTGCTGGCCCTCACGTCCAACAAGCTCTCCTTGCCATGACTTCACGATAAAAAAGTTTAGTTTGACGGTTTTCTCAGGATAATCAAAAGTACGAACCAACCATGGATAGGCTTCTGTTGCTTGCACCCCAAGCTCTTCAGCTAGCTCTCTTTGCAAGGCTTGAATCGGCGTTTCGCCGGCCTCAATCTTTCCGCCTGGAAACTCCCACCAACCAGCCCAAGCTTTACCTGCTGGGCGATTGCCTAACAAGACCATGCCATCTTCGCGCATAAATACTGCAACAGCAGCATGGACTACTTTGTTAGCGTTCAAGATGCTGACTTTTGATTGGCTAAAGCCTGACGACCGGCGTAGTCACGCGCAAATTGATAAGCAACACGACCACTGCGCGCGCCGCTTGTCAACGAGAAGGTCAAGGCGGCACGTCTCACTTCCTCATTCATTTCAGCAATGCCATATTGGGCTAGCCAATAAGCCGCGACCAATAAATACTCATCTTGGTCAAACGCGTAAAAAGAAAGCCACAAACCAAAACGCTCTGAAAGTGAGATCTTCTCTTCTGAAGTTTCACCGGGACGAATTTCCTCACCTACATATTGAGTTTCTAAATTTTCCGCCATGTATTCAGGCATGAGATGTCGACGGTTAGAAGTCGCATAAACCACCACATTGTCTGATGTGCTTGCAATTGATCCATCTAGCACCACTTTAAGCGCTTTGTACCCGGGGTCTGTTGCCTCAAATGAAAGATCATCGCAAAATATAATAAATCGCTCTGGCCTCACTCGAAGCTGGGTCACAATTTCTGGCAAGGCAACCAAGCCCTGTTTATCTACCTCGACAATACGCAACCCATCTTTAGCAAACTCGCTCAACAAAGCCTTCACCAATGTAGATTTACCTGTGCCGCGCGCTCCAGTCAGCAACACATTATTCGCAGGAAAACCACTGACAAACTGAGCAGTGTTACGCACGACTTCAGCTTTCTGGGCATCTACATTACAAATAGCCTCAAGCTTAATTTGGTGAGGGTGTGGAACAGCTTGCAGGTAGCCTCGGCCATTCATGACTTGCCAGCGCCAAGCTAAACCATGCCAATCAACCTCTTGTTGCGTTGCCGGCAAATAGGTTGAGAGCCTTTCTAAAAGAGACTCTGCACGATTAATTAGGCTTTCAATATTCGCCATCTTTAAGAGCGATAATCCGCGTTAATTTTTACGTAATCGTAAGAGAAGTCGCAAGTCCAAACCGTTGCATTGGCCTTGCCGCGATTAAGCACGACGCGCACTAAAATCTCAGGCTCTTTCATCACTGCAGCCCCCTGCTCTTCTTGATAAGCTTGTGCGCGACCGCCATTTTCGGCCACCAGTACATCACCCAAATAAAGCTGCATGGCATTCACATCCAAATTCTCAACGCCAGCGTAACCAATTGCCGCTAAAATTCGGCCTAGATTAGGGTCTGATGCAAAGAAAGCCGTTTTGATGAGTGGAGAATGTGAGATCGCGTAAGCCACTTTGCGACACTCTTCGACATCACGGCCTGCCTCTACTTGAACCGTCATAAATTTAGTGGCGCCTTCACCATCACGCACAATGGCTTGCGCTAACAATGTTGCGACCTCAGTCATGGCATCGCGTAAAGTAAGATAATCGGCCGTATCGGCCTGAATCTCAGCGATACCAGATTGGCCTGTCGCCATCAAAATTAAAGAGTCGTTAGTGGAAGTATCGCCGTCTACAGTAATACAATTAAATGAGCGATTAACCGCATAATCAATCAAATTCTCCAACGCTAACTGGCTGATGGTCGCATCCGTTGCGACATAAGCCAACATGGTCGCCATGTTAGGGTGAATCATGCCAGAACCTTTAGAAATGCCTGTAATGGTGATGGTCTTGCCGCCTAAAGAAATCTGTTTTGAATAGCCTTTTGCCACAATATCCGTAGTCATAATCGCTTCAGCAGCATTGAGCCAGTTATCTTCTTTTAAGCTGCTGATGCAAGCTGGCAAACCAGCAATCACGCGCTCCACAGGCAATGGTTCTAAAATAACGCCTGTAGAAAACGGTAAAATTTGTGATGCCGATTTCGCCCCCAATAACCCAGCCAACGCCTCACAAGTTTGCTTAGCATGCTGCATACCTGATTCACCAGTACCCGCATTGGCATTGCCCGTATTCACAACTAAGGCACGAATTTCGTTGCCACTCGCAAGGTGCGCTTTACACAAAGTCACAGGTGCCGCGCAAAATTGATTTTTGGTAAACACCCCCGCAACACGCGTGCCTTCGCTGAGCTTAATTACCAAAACATCTTTTCGGTTTTGCTTGCGGATATTTGCCTCGGCAAACCCTAACTGAACGCCTTTTACAGGCAGTAGAGAATTGGCTTGTGGCGCTGATAAGTTAACTGGCATTTTTTGAACTCTAAAACATGAATGAATGAATAAGATTTTAACCGATAGAGAAAACTTGCATGAAACAAAACGTGCATCACAGTCATAAAAAAAGCGGCTTTAAAGCCGCTTTTCATTTAGAAGGTCGTGTTATCTAGCAAACGCTGATCTAAAACGCCCATCACTTTTTTTCGCTCTTGGTCAGTCATATTCCACCATTCACGAATCTCTTCGACTGTGCGATAACAACCTTGGCAAAAACCAATGCTATCACTCATTGCACAAACACCAATGCAAGGTGAAACGATATCTTCAATACCCATAAATTAACTCAATTTTCCGTGACATTGTTTGTACTTTTGACCTGAGCCACAATGACAAGGATCGTTACGGCCAATCTTAATGCCTTCGCGTTCAAATGGCGCACTATCTTCTGCTGCTGGCGAAGCTAAAACCTCGTCGTAATCCGTATGTTGATATTGCACGTTTTCAAGCTCAGTTGGCTTTTCAACGGCTTCCAAATCTGCCGCACTCTTCACTTGAACTTGCATCGTCACTTGGGTAACTTCGTGCTTAACCGTATCTAACAATGCACCAAACAGTTCAAAAGCTTCGCGTTTGTATTCTTGCTTAGGATTCTTTTGAGCATAAGAACGCAAATGAATGCCTTGGCGCAAATGATCCAATCCAGATAAATGTTCACGCCAATGATTGTCCAAGCTTTGCAACATCACAGCACGCTCAAATTGACGCATGGTATCTGCACCAGCCATTTCTTCTTTGGCTGTATAAGCTTCTTCAGCCGCGTTTTGGATAGTTTCGCGTAAGGTTTCTTCATGCAAATCTGGGTTGTCTTCCAACATCTTCTGCAATGAGATATGTAAATTAAACTCACCCTGCAACACTTTCTCAAGCGAAGCAACATCCCACTGTTCTTCTACGCTACCTGGCGGAACATAAGTTGAAACCATATTATCAATCACGTCATGACGCATCGCCGCAATCGTTTCACCAACATCCGTCACTGCCAATAACTCATTACGTTGCTCGTAAATCACTTTACGTTGGTCATTGGCTACATCATCGTATTCCAAAAGCTGTTTACGAATATCGAAGTTGCGACCTTCCACTTTGCGCTGTGCATTTTCAATGGCACGTGTCACCCACGGATGCTCAATCGCCTCGCCCTCAGGCATTTTGAGACGTTCCATGATCGCCGAAACGCGGTCTGATGCAAAAATACGTAATAACTGATCTTCAAGTGATAGATAGAAACGGCTAGAACCAGTGTCACCTTGACGACCAGAGCGGCCGCGCAATTGATTATCCACACGGCGAGACTCATGGCGCTCTGTGCCGATAATATGCAAACCACCCGCTACCAATACTGCATCATGGCGCACTTGCCACTCAGCCTTAATCGTATCAATCTTAGCTTGCTTCAGAGGATCTGAAAGGGCCTCATCAGCTCGAATCAGGTCAATTTCAGGCTCTGGATTGCCACCCAACACAATATCAGTCCCACGACCGGCCATATTAGTGGCAATTGTAATCATTCCTGGACGTCCCGCTTGCACAATAATATGCGCTTCGCGTTCATGTTGTTTTGCATTCAACACTTGATGCTCTAATTTAGCCTTGGTCAGCAAGTCAGCAATTAACTCAGAGTTCTCAATTGAAGTGGTGCCCACCAATACTGGCTGGCCTCGACCTTGGCACTCTTTAATATCCTCAATCACTGCATTGTATTTTTCACGCGCAGTACGATAAACCCTGTCCATCTGGTCTTTACGTTGCATGATGCGATGCGTTGGAATCACAACGGTTTCTAAACCATAAATTTGGTTGAACTCATAAGCTTCAGTATCCGCGGTCCCAGTCATGCCAGACAATTTTCCGTACATACGGAAATAGTTTTGGAATGTAATAGATGCGAGCGTTTGGTTTTCTTTTTGAATCGCCACGCCTTCTTTGGCTTCCACTGCTTGATGCAAACCATCAGACCAACGTCGGCCTGTCATCATACGGCCTGTAAATTCATCCACAATTACAACCTCACCGTCACGCACAACATAGTGTTGGTCTTTATGGAAAAGAGATTGTGCCCGCAATGATGCGTACAAATGATGAACAAGACTAATACTTGCGGCATCGTACAAACTTGCACCTTCGGCTAATAGGCCAGACTTTTCAAGCAATTGCTCAGCATGCTCATGGCCATTTTCAGACAAAATCACTTGCTGTGCTTTTTCATCAACCCAATAATCGCCTTCGCCTTCTTCCTCTGTTTGGCGAACCAACTTTGTTGCAATGCCGTTCATCTGAGCATACAAATTGACGCCATCATCGGCTTGACCAGAAATAATGAGCGGCGTACGCGCCTCATCAATCAATATCGAATCCACCTCGTCAATCAAAGCATAACTTAAGCTACGTTGCACACGCTCTTCAGCCGTGTACACCATGTTGTCACGAAGGTAGTCGAAACCAAACTCATTGTTGGTACCGTAGGTAATATCGGCGGCGTACGCTAGTTGTTTTGCATCATGAGGCATTTGTGAAAGATTAATGCCGACCGTCAAACCTAAGAAATTGTAAAGTTTGGACATCCACTCAGCATCACGTTTAGCCAAGTAATCATTCACGGTAATGACATGAACGCCTTTACCTGAGAGCGCATTAAGATAAGCAGGCAATGTCGCTACTAATGTCTTACCTTCACCTGTTCTCATTTCAGCAATCCTACCCGCATTCAGAACCATGCCGCCGATTAGCTGCACATCGAAATGGCGCATTTGGAATATGCGGCGACCGCCTTCACGCACCACAGCAAATGCTTCAGGCAAAAGCTGATCGAGCGTTTCGCCCGCTTGAAAGCGGGCTTTGAATTCTTCTGTTTTAGCCCGCAATTGCTCATCGCTTAATGCTTGCATTTGAGGCTCAATGGCATTAATCACAGCCACCATCTCAAAATATTGCTTTACGAGGCGATCGTTACGGCTACCGAATACTTTTCTAAAAAGCTTGAATAACATACAGTGACACCAACTTCCGCTGTTGCGGAGCCTTCTTTAAGGTTGACTTAAAAATAAATTCTTGCGATTTTACCATAATCAAGCCACCTCTCGGCAGCCATTAAAATGACACTTAAAACACGAACTTATCTGCAGACGATATAATAGCCAAATAAACAATTTACCATTTTTTTATTTCACTTGTGCAAGGGCTTAATTTTGCAATTAATCAATGCAATACTTAAAAACAGCGCACTTTCAAAAATGGCTGAAAAAGCCAAAGAACTGACTTTCATCCAAAAAGTTTGGAATGAAACTGTCCCCGCTCAACTCAAGCCTTACACGCAAGCAGGCAATTTTCAACATAAACGCCTGACTGTGCATATTGAAAATGGTGCAATTGCAGCCAAAATTAAGCTATTATTACCTAGCCTGATGAGCAAATTGCAAAAGCAGGGCGTGGAAGTTACTTCCATCAGAGTCCAGGTGGACGTTCAATCCAAACAAGATAAAGCAGCAAAGCCCTCTCGCCACATCAGTGAAAATGCATCAAGTACGCTGCAATCTTTAGCAAAAAAATTAGAGGGCTCTGAATTAGGCGATGTTTTAACACGACTTTCAAAACGCACTTAAAAATAAGGCCACTGAAAAGTGGCCTTATTCCTATCAAAACCCCAAGTTTTTAACTTATTTAGCGCGTGCCACGCTAGCAAGGATTTCAGCTTTAGCAGCATCTACGCCCTGCCACTGACCAACTTTAACCCACTTGCCTTTTTCCAAATCTTTGTAATGCTCAAAGAAATGCGCAATCGGCGCTAATTGGAAGTCAGGAATATCTTCATAGCTTTGAACGTTTTTGTATTGCGGGCAGATTTTATCAACTGGCACAGCCAATACTTTTGCATCCATACCTGATTCGTCCTCCATCATCAACACGCCAATGGCGCGGCAACGAATCACAACACCAGGCTGCAATGGAATAGGGGTAATCACAAGGACGTCAGTTGGGTCGCCATCTTCTGAAAGTGTTTGCGGAATATAACCGTAGTTACATGGGTAATGCATAGAAGTGCCCATGAAACGGTCTACGAAGATGGCGCCAGATTCCTTATCTACTTCAAACTTAATTGGCTCGCCACGCATTGGGATTTCAATAATGACGTTAAAATCATTTGGAACATCTTTGCCCGCAGGCACGTTACTTAATGACATCTTTTTTCCTCAAGCAGTTTTTAAAAAAAATTAAATCAATGGTGAAAATTTTAAGGTTTGGGGATCATAAACAGACATGACGCCATTTTCAATATCGAAATACCAACCATGTAAAGTTAATGACCCAGCATCAATGCGTTCTTTAATGAAGGGGAAGGTTGCTAAATTTTCTAATGAGACAAGAATCCCTGCCAACTCACAATGACATGCCACTTCCGAGGCAGTTGCATTTGGAAAGTCTGCTTTTACGCGGCGATAAGCATGGCTCGCCATACTCACCCAAGGTCGAATAAACTCACCATCGATGCCATCTGGAACGCCCTCTGTTAGGGCTTTTATCCCGCCACATTGGCGATGCCCCATCACCATAATGTGACGAACACCCAAGCCGCAAACCCCAAACTCTAGCGCAGCACTCACACCGTGATAACCACCGCCCTTTTCATAAGGCGGAACAAGGTTCGCAACATTACGAACAACAAACAAATCACCGGGCTTTGCATCCATCACAATCGCTGGGTCTACACGAGAGTCAGAACAAGCAATAATCATTGTGCTCGGGTTTTGCCCTTGGCTTAACTCACCAAACAATGGCGTTTCACCAGCGAAATAATTTTCGTGGAAACGCTCATAACCCGCTACAAATTGATCGATATTACTCATTCGCATTCTTCTCCTTTTTTATCAGTTCACGACATTCATTCACCACAACATCGGGAATAATTTTCAATGCCATATAAACCAATAATGGCGCGACGACCAAATCATCCAATTGACCTATCACTGGAATAAAATCTGGGATTAAATCAAAAGGCATTAATACATAGCCTATCGCCAAACCCAATAAAATCTTTGCGAGAACTGGGGTCTTGGGATGTTTTAAAACAAGACAATAGACTTCAAACTCTTGTTTTAATTGCGCCGCAATTTTCTTAAGTTGGCTGAGCATTTAATACTAAACCACCAAATCCAACCCGGTCAGCTTGGAATAGGCTTCGCGATACTTTTCACTGGTTTTTTCAGCGACCTCTGGGGGCAAAACAGGGGCTGGCGGAGTTTTATTCCAGCCCGAGGCTTCTAACCAATCACGCACATACTGCTTATCAAAACTTGGAGGATTTTTACCAACGACATATTGATCAGCAGGCCAAAAACGAGATGAATCTGGCGTCAACACTTCATCAATTAAGTAAAGTTCTCCAGCAACGTCCAGACCAAATTCAAATTTAGTATCGGCGATAATAATACCGCGTGTTAAGGCGTATTCAGCCGCTTCTTGGTATAAGCGCATACTAATACTCGCCACCTTTTCAGCGAGATCCTTACCTAGAAGTG
>CAMCTR010000056.1 GCA_945878605.1 Candidatus Methylopumilus universalis
TGAGGTAGCGATTATCGAAACTCTGAATACCAATGGAGAGCCGATTAACGCCCGCGGCTCTATAACCTGCAAAGTGTCCTGCATCAACTGTGCCAGGATTCGCTTCCAATGTAATCTCAGCGTCATACTCTAAAGGGGTGAGCATGCGCACATGGCTTAAAATGCGATCAATGGCATGCGCTGAAAATAAGCTTGGCGTCCCACCCCCAAAAAATACACTGCGTATCTTTCTTCCCCACACCAAAGGGGTGGCTTGCTCTAAATCCGCAATTAACGCATCCACGTAAGTCTCTTCTGGGATGTTATGTTTATTTTCGTGGGAGTTAAAGTCACAATAAGGACATTTACGTACACACCACGGAATATGAATGTAGAGCGAGAGGGGGGGTGGGTTCTTTAAACCTGAGATGGTATTGCTGCCCGCTAAGGGCGCTTGGGTGTTTGGCGGCGCAACATGTTCAATCGGAATGATAGGAATCATTGATGACTTAAACTATTTTGAATCGTTGTTTTGATAAGGGTTAATCAGCCCATCCACCAGCGCGTGCAAGGCTTCCCGCATTTGCGCTTCAGAGACTTCCATGAGGAGTCCATCTTCTAGGGCGTCCTGGGCAATCTGTTTGAGCTCATCAAAATTCTCGGTCATGACTTTCACTTTTTCAGTGCAGGAGACCACGCTCTTGTCGTCACGGACCCACTTTGGCCAGCTTGGTTTTTGACTGTCACTCATGCGATCAGTCTTTCTAGCTTTTGTAGTAATTTCGTCATCGCATGGCCACGATGACTAATGCGACTTTTGATTTCTAATGGAAGCTCAGCCACAGTTTTTCCAGTTTTGGCATCCAAAAATAAAGGATCGTAACCAAAGCCATCTTCGCCTTTGAGTGCGGTTAAAATCTCACCCGCCCAGATGCCTTCAGCAATCATTGGCTCGGGGTCGTTCTCATATCGGACTAGCACAATGACACAGTAAAAATGGGCATGTCGATTCTGCTCTCCCGCCATCACAGCCAATAACTTTTCATTATTGCGTGCATCTGATTTTGGCGTATCAGTATTTTCACAGGCATACCGCGCTGAGATCACCCCAGGCGCTCCTTGAAGCGCATCCACGCATAAACCAGAGTCGTCTGCCAAAGCAGGTAAGCCAGTGATTTTGCTTGCATGGCGCGCTTTCGCTAATGCATTTTCAATAAACGTTGCATACGGCTCTTCCGCTTCAGGCACATTGAGCTGGGCCTGCGGGATAATCTCCAAGCCCAGCGGCGCAAGTAAATGCGCCAGCTCTTTTAGTTTGCCTTTGTTACCTGAAGCAATGACGAGTTGATGGAAGGGTAATTGCATTACAAACCTAATGATTGCTTTTGTTTGATAGAGAGTTCTTTAATGCCTAAATTTGCGAGACCGAGCATCGCATTCATGTCCTCATGACTAAATGGTTCGCCTTCTGCTGTGCCTTGAATCTCAACAAATCCCCCTTTACCTGTCATCACCACGTTCATGTCAGTATCGCAGCCAGAGTCTTCGATGTAATCGAGATCAAGAACCGGCGTCCCTTTATAAACGCCAACAGAAATGGCGGCCACAGAGTCTTTGAGGGGCGATTCTTTGATCAGTTCGTGACTAAGCAAATAGGAAATGGCATCCTGCAACGCAACATAGGCACCAGTGATGCTGGCAGTTCGTGTACCACCATCAGCTTGAATCACATCGCAATCAATTTGAATGCTGCGTTCACCTAGTTTTTCTAAATCAATAATGGCACGTAAGCTACGACCAATTAACCGTTGGATCTCTTGCGTACGGCCAGATTGTTTGCCACGAGCCGCTTCTCTATCCATGCGACTCCCTGTAGAACGTGGCAACATCCCGTACTCTGCCGTCACCCAGCCTTGGCCCTTACCCTTTAAAAAGCCTGGGACTTTTTCTTCAACACTTGCTGTACAAAGCACGTGCGTGTCACCAAATTTAACCAATACGCTACCTTCGGCATGTTTGGTGTAACTGCGAATAATCTCAACGGAGCGTAATTGGTTGTTTGCGCGCCCACTTGGGCGTGAAGTATTGGCAGACATCTTGAATCCTATTTTTTAGCTTGAGGCCATCATTATAAGCTAGAAATATCTTGTTATTCATGGCGTGAAGGTGACTAGATTTGATACCATCTAAATTCTTAAAAGGAATTACACGCAATGATTTATAGCATGACAGGTTTTGCCTCACTTGAAAGGCAATTGACGAATGGGGTGTTAGTGGTTGAACTGCGTTCAGTGAACCACCGTTACCTAGAGCTTCATATGAAGCTTGATGAGAATTTACGCAGTTTCGAACCGGTTGTACGTGAGTTCATTTCAGCGAAATTAGGCCGCGGTAAAGTGGAGTGTCGCATGAGTCTTGTGCAACGCGGCGCTGCAGATAAAGCCTTATCTTTAGATGAAGAGGTTTTAACTAATCTCTCTGAAGTCGCCACTCAGATTCAGAAGCGTTTTCCGACTAGCCAAGCACTTTCAGTTTCGGAGATTTTGCATTGGCCTGGTGTTGTTCAAAACCAACAGGGCGATAATGCGCAACTGGCAGAAGACATCAAAAGTGCGCTCAAACAAATTTTAGAAGACATGACAGCCTCACGTGCGCGTGAAGGTGAAAAGATGAAGGCCTTAATTCTTGAGCGTTTGGTCGATGCCGAGAAAATCGTGGCAACGGTGAAGCCTTTATTACCGCTTCAAGTAAAAGCTTATCAAGAAAAGCTCACTGCTAAACTTCAAGAAGCTTTAAAAAGCGTGGATGAAGATCGTGTGCGCCAAGAGTTGGTGTTGTTCGCGCAGAAGATTGATGTGGATGAAGAGCTTACCAGATTAACGGCCCATGTGAGCGAAGTGAAACGCATTTTAGATGCTGACCAAGCGGCGGGTAAACGATTAGATTTCCTCATGCAAGAACTCAACAGAGAAGCCAATACCTTGGGTTCTAAATCAGTATCAACAGAAGTGTCACAAGCTTCAATGAGCTTGAAGGTGTTGATTGAACAGATGCGCGAACAAATTCAGAATATTGAATAAAAAAGGCAAGGACATGTCAGGTAACTTACTTATTATCACAGCGGCATCCGGTGCAGGCAAAACGAGCCTGGTGCGAGAACTTCTTGCCGCAGATCAGCAGATTAAACTTTCTGTGTCGTACACCACACGCCAACCGCGTTCAGGTGAGGTGAATGGCGAGCATTATCATTTCGTCGATGAGGCGATATTCTTAAAGATGCTCGGTGAGGGTGACTTTTTAGAAAGTGCGCATGTGCACGGGGCGCGTTATGGCACTTCCCAAACGCGCGTGGATGAAGCCTTAGCCGTTGGCAATGACTTGATTTTAGAAATCGATTGGCAGGGTGCGGCACAGGTGCGCAAACTACACCCATCGGCAATTAGCATTTTCATTTTGCCACCCTCCATGACTGCGCTCGAGTCACGTTTGCGTGGTCGAGGTCAGGATAGTGAAGAGGTGATTATCAAGCGATTGGCGGCAGCGCGTGACGAGATGAGCCACGTGGGGGAGTTTGACTATGTTACAATCAATGATAAATTTGAAGAGTCGTTGCAAGATTTAGTAGCAATTGTTCGAACGCAGCGTCTTAAATGTACGCCCCAATTAACGCGACATTCTGCGTTGATAAAAGGGCTCGTATAAGTTTTATTACTATAATTCAGGAGTATTACCATGGCTAGAATGACAGTAGATGATTGTCTAGAAAAAATCCCAAATCGCTTTCAACTGACTTTGGTCGCAGCTTTTCGCGCGCGTCAATTAGCGAATGGTTCAGAGCCTTTGGTAACAACTTACGGCCAAAAAGATAAGCCAACAGTATTAGCTTTGCGTGAAATTGCAGCAGGTAAAGTAGGCTTGGAAGTTCTTAATCGCGGTCACGCTTAACCTACGGTTGTCTTCATTGATTGTAGATAACCTGACATGCTCAATGATAAAAGTCATCATGCAGGAAAACGCGCAGCAGAATTTGTAAAACCTGCTGCGCCTTTGTTACCTGCGGATCGTGAAGATTCGCAACTCACCTTAGCCCTCAAGAAATACCTTAAACCTTCAGATATCGAGCAAGTTTGGGAAGCTTATCGCTTTGGCGATGCAGCGCACCATGGCCAAATGCGCAAAAGTGGTGAGCCTTATATCACCCATCCAGTCTCCGTTGCCTTGATATTAGCGGGGCTTCATTTAGATACCCAAACCATTATTGCTGCGCTATTACATGACGTGGTCGAAGATACTGGTATTACCAAAGAAAAAGTCAGCGATAAGTTTGGCACCCAAGTGGCTGAGCTTGTAGATGGTCTCTCTAAGTTAGATAAGATCGAATTCCAAAGCGCCACAGAAGCGCAGGCTGAAAATTTCCGAAAAATGTTACTCGCCATGTCACAGGATGTGCGGGTGATTTTGGTCAAACTCGCAGATCGTTTGCACAATATGCAGACCCTGGATGTGATGAAGCCAGAAAAACGTCGCCGTATTGCGCGTGAAACCTTAGAAATCTATGCACCAATTGCCAACCGCTTGGGCTTAAATGAAATTTACCAAGAGCTTGAAGATTTAAGTTTTAAGAACCATTATCCGATGCGTTATGACGTGCTTTCGAAAGCGATTTTGGCGGCGCGCGGCAATCGTAAAGAAGTGGTTGGTAAGATTTTAGAGGCAGTTAAACAGCGTTTAGCCGACATGAAGATCGAAGCGGATGTTTCAGGCCGTGAAAAGCATCTTTATAGTATTTATAAAAAGATGACGGGTAAAACCATCACCTTTTCACAGATATATGACATTTATGGCTTTCGTTTAATCGTTAAAGATTTACCAGCTTGCTACGCCGTATTAGGAATTTTACATGGGCTTTATAAGCCGATTCCTGGTAAGTTCAAAGATTACATTGCCATCCCTAAAGCCAACGGCTATCAGTCATTACATACCACTTTATTTGGTCCGTTTGGAACGCCGATTGAAATTCAAATTCGCAGTGAAGAAATGCATAACATTGCGGATGCAGGCGTTGCTGCGCATTGGCTTTACAAAACGACGGATGCAGATTTTACGGCGATGCAGCAACAAACCCATCAATGGTTGCAACGATTGCTCGATATCCAATCTGAAAGTGCCGACTCATTAGAGTTCTTAGAGCATTTGAAAGTGGACTTATTCCCTGACGAAGTTTATGTGTTCACGCCTAAGGGCAAGATTCTTGCCCTCTCAAAAGGGGCGACAGCTGTAGACTTTGCTTATGCGGTGCATACCGACATTGGAAATCGCTGCGTGGCAGTGAAGATTAATCAAGAGTTAGCGCCGCTGAGATCTGAACTGAGAAACGGCGACCACGTTGAGATTATTACGGCTGCCCATGCCCACCCCAATTCTGCTTGGCTTAATTACGTGGTGTCAGGAAAAGCGCGTGCGCATATTCGTCATTTCTTGAAATCCATGCAATCAACAGAATCCGCGCATCTTGGCGAGCGAATGCTGAACCAAGCGCTTCGTGCATTGCATAGCGATGCAAGTAAGATTGATGAATCACAATGGCAAAAATTATTGCGCGATTATGCTGCTAAAAATAAAGAAGAGATTCTCACCGATATTGGCCTTGGTAAACGCTTGAACGTGATGGTGGCGCATCAATTGATCGCCATGGGAGAAGAGCACGGCGAGCGCCATGCAAAACACCCAAACAAACCACTAGGTACCATTACCATTCGCGGGACAGAAGGGATGGCGGTGCAATTTGCGCAGTGTTGCCGTCCGATTCCAGGGGATCCGATTTTAGGCTTTATTAATAAAGATAAGGGACTTGTGATTCACACACATGATTGCCCATCTATCCTTAAATTCCGCGTCGATCCAGATAAATGGCTTGATGTGGAGTGGGACCCGGATGCTAAGCGCTTATTTAAAGTGAATCTCAAAATGGCTGCTGCGAATAAGCCTGGGATGTTGGCGACCATCGCTGCCGCAATTGCAGATGCAAAATCGAATATTGATAACATCAGTATGGAAGAGTCTGATAACAGCACTTACACTAATATTTTATTTACCGTGCAGGTGCAAGATCGCGTGCATTTGGCAGATTTAATGCGCCGCTTACGTAAAATTCCAGACGTGGTGCGTATTAGTCGCACCAAGGTGTCGGGTGTAGAACGAAGAGCACGTTAAAGTTAGTGTTAAGATTTACCCCATTAATGAGCAATGAAAGATAACGGCATGAGCGAATATTTCAATCAAGGTCAGCGTCAACTCCAAGAAACATTTGAAACAGTTCCATTGGCGGACAGGCTGCATGCTGGCATCATTGCCCCAGAAATTAATCCTTTAGATGCGGAATTTATCGAAGACCAAAATATGTTTTTCTTGGCCACTGTGGACGATAAAGGCCAAGCCAATTGTTCTTATAAAGGTGGCCAAAAAGGATTGGTTAAAGTGGTCGATCCAACCACGCTTGCATTCCCAATTTACGATGGTAATGGCATGTTTATGTCGGCAGGCAATGTGCTGGTGAATGGCCAAGTTGGTTTGCTATTTGTCGACTTTGATAAACAAGCCCGGGTGCGCGTGAACGGCTTAGCCAGCATTGATGAACATGATCCATTACTTTCGAATTGGCCAGAAGCTGTGCTGATGGTGCGTGTTGCCGTGCGAGAAACCTTTCCAAATTGTCCACGTTATATTCATAAAATGGCCTTGGTTGAAGAATCTGCTTTTGTGCCTAAAGCCCAGTGCAAAACACCAGATGCACTTTGGAAGAAACTAGAGATTGTGGCGGATGTGTTGCCTCCAAGAGATGCCCATTTAGCGAGCAATGAGCAAGATGTGCTTGCGGCAATTAATCGCAATTAGTTAGACCTCGCTTGACTAAACTCTCTGATATCAAAGGCGTCACCAAGCCAGTTCTATTGGGCTTGAATAAGTTGGGTATTCACGATGTGCAGGGCTTATTACTGCATTTACCACTCCGCTATGTTGATGAAACGCACATCAGCGAAGTGCGTGCGCTTCGCATGGGAGAGCAGGCGCAAGTAGAAGGTGAAATTATTCACCTTGAAGTCAGCTACAAGCCACGTAAATCTTTAATCGCACGGTTGTCGGATGGCACGGGTGATATTTTTTTACGGTTTCTGCATTTCTACCCCAGTCAAATCGCAGCCCTCAAAGAAGGAACGCGCATTCGTGCTCTAGGTGAAGTGCGTCATGGCTACTTTGGCTATGAGATGGTGCACCCGCAAACCCGTGCAGTCCGGGAGACAACAGCCATCAAGGAAACCCTCACGCCAGTGTATCCAACAACAGCTGGTTTAAGTCAGGCGAGTATTCGCAAGTGGGTGGCTTGGGCGCTAAGTAATGGGGATGTGAGTGAGACTTTGCCTCAGTCTATTTATTCCAAACAAACGCCAAGCTTTCAAGCAAGCTTGCAGTATCTTCACAATCCACCCCCTTATGCTAATTTACAAGCCTTAGAAAACAGGACCAATCTTGAGTGGCAGCGCCTCGCTTTAGATGAGCTGATTTCCCAGCAACTTTCGATGCGGCAGCATTACGCTAAACGGCGAGATCTTGGTGCGCCAGTGTTAAAAGCATCGACGCATTTAATCCCAGCACTTCTCACTACCTTGCCTTTTGGTTTAACAGGTGCGCAGCAACGTGTCGCCAAAGAAATTAGCCAAGATTTAACTAGGCCATATCCGATGCAACGTTTATTGCAGGGCGATGTGGGCAGTGGTAAAACCATAGTGGCGATGCTCGCTGCCTTGCAGGCGATTGAAAATGGTTATCAAGCGGCAATCATGGCGCCCACGGAAATCTTGGCCGAACAACACTACCAAAAAATGTTGCACTGGCTCGCGCCTCTGGATATTGTAGTGGCTTGGCTATCAGGGAGTCAGGGTAAGAAAGACAGAGCGGCTTCTTTGGAAGCGATTGCCAGTGGCAAAGCAAGGTTAGCCATTGGCACGCATGCTTTGTTCCAAGCGCAAGTGCAGTTTAATCAATTAGGCTTGGTGGTTGTGGATGAGCAGCATCGCTTTGGTGTAGAGCAGCGACTTTCATTACGTCAAAAAGGGCAAAGTGATGATGTGAGTGCACCGCATCAACTGATGATGTCTGCGACGCCCATTCCGCGGACACTTTCGATGAGCTATTTTGCGGATCTCGATGTTTCGGTCATTGATGAATTACCGCCAGGCCGAACACCGATTGCCACTAAATTAGTGTCTGATGCGCGGCGAGATGAAATCGTAGAGCGTGTGAGGGGGGCTTGTAGTCAGGGCGCACAAGCTTATTGGGTCTGTCCACTGATTGAAGAGTCAGAAGTCTTACAGCTACAAACGGCGATAGATACTTTCGAGCACCTACAAGTAACCTTTTCTGATTTAAGGGTGGGATTAGTCCATGGGCGAATGAGATCTGCAGAAAAGCAGGCCGTGATGGCGGAGTTTAGTCGTGGTGATATTCAGTTGCTTGTAGCAACGACAGTCATCGAGGTTGGAGTCGATGTGCCTAACGCGAGTCTCATGGTCATCGAGCACGCCGAACGCATGGGTTTGAGCCAACTCCATCAATTACGTGGCCGCGTTGGTCGTGGCGCCGCAAAGAGTGCTTGTATCATGATTTACCAAGCGCCACTTTCTGAAACGGCACGTGCAAGACTTAAAATCATCTATGAAAGCAATGATGGTTTTGAAATTGCGAAAGCAGATTTGCATCTGCGTGGCCCAGGTGAGTTTTTAGGTATCCGACAAAGTGGTACGCCCATGCTTAAAATTGCCGATCTAGAGCGAGATGCTGATTTGTTAGAAAAAGCCCAGGCATTGGCGGATGATTTACTCAAAAATCACCCCACTGAAGCGCAAAGGCATTTGGATCGCTGGCTAAGTCGTGCCGAGGAATTGGTGAAGGTGTAGCCATGAAAACGCCTGTCTTGTATGCGATAATTCTATTGTGAAAACTCTGCCAATC
>CAMCTR010000057.1 GCA_945878605.1 Candidatus Methylopumilus universalis
AAATCTGGTGTGAGCGGCGATACATCTAGTTTTTGTGCTAAATCTTTTTTAAGGGTGAAGATTAAAACGCTCATGCTGACTCTCCGATTAAACTTTTGTCATTCATGATCTCTCGCAAGTGGAATTGGAATTGACCTAATTTACCGCCATAGTTGCCAGCGGAAATACGTTTAATCCCATTTTCAGCACCTAGCTTGCATGCGGCTTCAATGCCAACATAAGTGGCTTTGCGGATGTCGGCATCGGTTAAGCCGTCAATCACAATCTCCATGACAGATTCAATATCCTCAGATAGTTGTGTATGGGTGAGTCCTTTTAGCGTTGGGCAGAAAGCATCGTTGGTTGAAGCAAACAGCGCTTTGTATTTAGAGCCCACTTTAGAGCCAGAGCGAACTACGCCGCCGGGAAAGGGCATGATGACATTGGGAATTTTTCTCATGGCTTCAATCGCCGCTTCACAAGCTGCTAAGGCTTGTGGTTGAGAAATTGCCAAGACCAAGAAGTTGCCACCACCCACTGCACGGACCATGCCTGTGGTTTCTTCGGTTATAAATTCACCATCCATCACTGGCACGCGCCAATAGCGCCTGCCGCCAAACTGTTTGGAGATTTGAAAGCCATCACCAAAGAAACGTAAGTTTTTACCAAGGTTGATACGCTCATTGCCTTCGATGCCTGAGAATGCGGCGGCAGTGGGGCAGGTGAGAATCGTTTGCCCCATGCGGTTTTCAAGTTGCTTCATGAGCACAGCGCTGCCCATTGCAAACATTAAAACCGCAACGCCAGGACGACCATCAGGCGTTTCTTCTTGGCTAAGTTCGCGCTCAATGCCAGCTTCTACGCCGCAGCCAATCACTGAGGTTGCAAAGCCCGTCATTGCGTTTGCCGCGTGATAGGCCCATTTATGGTTTTGTGCCGTGATAATCACGCGCGTGCCGCGCATATTGAATGCTTCGGCAAAGGTGTCATCAATTTGTACGCCATTAATCATCATAGCGATTTCTCCCTGCGACCTTCACAGGCTTGCACCACAACGCCGCCGCGGCCGCCTTCTGCAATTTCATCACTGCTCACTTTGAAGTTTTCCATACTCATGGTGTGGTAAGTATCAAAATATTGCTTAATGTCCTTTTCAATGCCACGGTCAAATTCCGGCTTAACCGTGTGTGTATGACCCCAAGTGACTTTCACTACTTGGCCGTCTTTAACAACAAGTTCACCGTCTTTAAACACATAATCAGGTTTTTCGAACATTTTTTCGCGGTCTGGATTATCCGAGTAAACGGTAATATCCGCACCTGCGCCAACGCCTAAATGACCTCTGTCATGCAAACCAACTAATCTTGCAGCTCCGGCACGGGTCATAATCGCGATCTCGTAAAGACTATATTCTCGATCAATGCTGTTTAAGGTGCTCATGGCTTGGGCATCAAGGTTGAGTTTGGTAAACATGTCATTGCGGAAGCTTTTGTCCATCAACAATCTAATCAGATGCGGGTAGCTAGTAAACGGCGCGCCATTGGGGTGGTCTGTTGTTAAGAATGTGCGCCAAGGGTCGTCACATAGCAAGAAAATCTCAAGTCCAATCGACCATTGCAGTGCATTCACAAAGTTTTTGTCTTTGTATTTAAATGGCACCACACCACAACCCGAATCGCATTCAATATCCATGATGACGGATTTATTGGGGCTGGCTAAGCTTGAATTAGCAAATTGGCGCATATTGTCGCCAGATGCCGTCACGGTTTGGTTGAACAAAATCTGACCAACATCTGCTGAGATATGTTTGTTCTTGTTCATCGCTTCGGCGATTTGCGCTGCGCCCGATGAAAACTTACGATCACCTTCTGTGCCATAGCTATGGAACTGAATGTGCGTTAAGTGAAGGGGGTAGCCTTCAGAAGCGCCCATGGTTTTAAGTGTGGTGTCCATGTTGCCTGGCACCCCTAAGTTATTAGCATGCACGTGTAATGGATGCGGCACGCCAAGTTCGTGAACCGCACGAGATAGGGCTTTTAACACCTCACGTGGCGTGACTTGGTAATGGACATTTTTCTCATCCAAATCTAATGCACGTTGGTTAAACTTAAATGCGCTAATGCCACCAGGATTTACCACTTTAATACCAATGGCCTGGGAGGCATGCATAATCCAAGCGACGTAATCATTGATCGCGTTTTGATCCTTCTTAGCAGTCAACATGCGCAGGAAGTAATCGTCACTTCCTATCATGGCGTAACCGCCCTTGTCGATGATAGGCGTGTCGCCCATTTCTAAGTGGGATTGACGTGCGTTAACAGGGGAGAGCGCAGGCTCAAATGCTGCTGTATAGCCCATCTCGGCGTAGCGATAACCTGTAGTGAAGGAAGAAGGCGCGGCATGTCCGCAACCAGAACGACATAAGTCGCTGTGCTCATTTGGGTCTGCGCGATGATCTTCAGGCAACATCATGCGAGCAATGTTGACTTTGCCACCGCCAATATGGGTATGCATGTCAATCGCGCCAGCCATCACCACTTTGCCGTTTAAGTTGTAAGTTTGGTCTATGGTTTCATCATCACGTGGACGGCTCACAATCCGGCCATCGCGGATGTAAATATCCATCACTTTTCCATCAATTTGATGGGCGGGGTCGTAAACTTTGCCGCCACTTAATTTAATCAACATGGTTTTGCTCTCTTCATATTCTTTTATAGCGCGGCTTCAATTGCGGCCATCACTTCACCCAAGCTCGGCAATGCGCTTTCGCGTAATTTACCAAGCGGTAAGCTCACTGAGCTATCAATACGGAACATCGTGCCTGTGTTGTCTATGCCTGAAGTGCTGACGGGGATAAATACATCCGCATCATTTCCTTGCATGTTGGCATGCCCAATCACAATCTTTGGAATGTTCACATTAGGTGGCGTTTTGTCTGGGTTAAATTCACTTATCCAAACCAAGGCATCTGCTTCGCCATTGTTTAGTAATTGTGCCGCGCTAAAGTGATGCGGGTCGTATTCTGGATGCTTGCGCGCAAAACGACTACGCACTGGGTAACCGCTGGTCCATGTGCTAGTTTGGTTCACGCTGGAATCGCCTTCTGAGCCGCCAAGCGGTAAACCAGATGAGCGCGTTTTTGCATTAAGCTTAATCACAAGCCCGGTAATATTTTGAATGGTGAGTTCCGCATGGGCTATATTTAAATCACTGCTGACCCAAGTTACCACACTATATTTAGCTGCTTTTAGACGTTCGCTTAAGCTTTCTAAATCGCTCACCTTAATGCCAGCAACCTCTGTTGCAATTAAAGTTTTACCTGAAATAATCGCCCGCAAAGCGGCAACAACTTCTGGCAAACTTTCTAAGTCGCAAGGAAGCACTGTTGGCTTAACACCTTTAGGTGAAACACCTGCGGAAGTATCTATATTTTGACCGCCCAAATAAACCACTTCACGGGCGCTTGTGTCTTGATCAAACATGCTTTCTTTGTTCCAAACATTGCGTTCAAAGAAGCGAGGGTTGTGGCTCACAATATCGCTGCCAATGACTAAGAGGAGGTCAACGCGATTGCGTACCTCTGTCAGTGTGGTAACTTGCCAACCAGAGTTTTGTACAACTAGAGTATTACGGAAACTGTTGTCAGCGTTCATGTGGTCTAGCGCTGCGCCAACTTTGTCGGCGAGGCTTAATACGCTTCGCATGCCCTGCACTTCTGTACCCAAGCCAGCAAATAGTGGTTGATTAGTGCTGCGCAGAATGTCAGCGGCTTTATTAATCGCTTCGGTTAAAGAAACTGCTTTTCCACCAATGCTTGGGCTTGTTTTTTGAACGGCACGTTCAAAAAATGTCACGCTCATTGCGCAGCCTTTATCGACTACTTTAAGCCTATCTGTGCTATCGCGCTCGATGCGGACATCGTCGCAAAGTAATCCGCAAGCGGGACAGGTAACGGCTTCAAAAGTCGAAGCGCTGGAATTTGCCATCAGAAAAAACCTTGTCTCGTGTAGTTAAGTTGAATGGTAGTTAACAACCGTAGGTGATATTTTAGTTCTTTAATCACTTGTTATGTGAAACAAACCTTAATCTTTTTTCAGATTTTTTAGAAATTGCAAAGGCTTGCTGTGGGCGCTGTGAGCATAGGAAAAACCTAGCGTCTGCGCTACAATGCAGTGAATATTATAATATCTTTTTAAACCAGTTTCTGATGACAAAAATGCAAGTTCAAACGTTAAATGATACCAAGACTGCCCTTCGCAGCGTTGCAATTACTACATCAGCGCGTTTGCATATGGGCTTTTTTGATTTAAATGGTGGCCTAGGGCGTCGTTTCGGCAGTATAGGTCTTAGTTTGAAAACTCCAGCGACTTCGATAAAAGTTTCCTCTGCTTCAACATTTACGGCTGAAGGCGAAGGTGCGCAACGTGCCATTGCCATTGCCCAGCAAATCGCTAGCCATCTAAAAGTGGATGGTGGTGTGCATATTCAACTAGACCAAGTCATTCCTGCGCATGCTGGCTTGGGTTCAGGTACGCAATTGTCATTGGCTGTAGGGATGGCCATCAATACGCTTTTTAAATGCGATTTATCAGTTAACGAAATTGCAGTCTTGTCTCAGCGTGGGACGCGCTCCGGTATTGGTTTGGGTACGTTTGCAAAAGGCGGCTTGATTGTTGATGGTGGACGAGCGTCAACATCGCTTGCCTCTAAACCAAAGGTTCCCCCAGTTGTTGCTAGTGCGGAGTTTCCGGAAGATTGGCCGATTTTATTGATTTTCGATAAGGGTCATTCGGGCGTTCATGGCGATGAAGAATTAACAGCTTTTAAAAACCTGCCGCCATTCCCAGAATCATCTGCGGCATTGCTTTGTCGTCATGTGCTGATGCAGGCTTTGCCAGCGATTGCGGAACGTGATTTGCCAGCATTTGGCGAGGCTATTCAAACCTTGCAAGCAGTAACCGGGGATTATTTTGCGCCAGCACAGGGGGGTGGTCGATATACAAGTCAGCTTGTCACTTTAGTTTTAAATCAATTGCAGGCGAATGGTGTGCATTGTTTTGGTCAAAGCTCGTGGGGGCCAACAGGCTTTGCTGTGTTTGCAAGTCAGCTAGAAGCCGAAACGCAGTTGAAACAACTTAATGCTACATTTGGCCCTGAACAAAATTTACATTTTGTTATAACCAAAGCTAATAATCAGCCTAGTCTGATACTTGTGAATTGAAGACTAAGCAACAAAAAAATATTATTTAGAATTGAAAAGAGTAAAAAATGGAAAAAGTATCCATCCTGCATTTAATCACTGCTGCAAAAAACGCGAGTCCATTCGATGTGAATATGGCTTTTGATGCTGGCTTCGACAAAATAATGCCTTACACCAATGTAGAAATGACAGAAGTCATGGGTTTGGTGCAGGACGCAATTTTTTCGCGCGGTCCAAGCGGCGTAAAACGTGAAAGCGTGTTTATCGGTGGTCGTGATATTGATATCGCAATGGATATGTTGAATGCAGCCAAAAAAGCAATGGTTCCGCCATTTGAAGTCTCAGTTTTTGCCGACCCATCAGGCGCTTTTACAACCTCTGCGGGCATGATGGCAAAAGTAGAACAACATTTAACCAAAAATTTTGGTGAGGATTTAACTGGTCGTCGCGTAAGTGTCTTTGGCGCAACGGGTCCTGTGGGTGGTTGTACGGCGGTGATTGCTGCTAAATATGGCGCAAGGGTTCAATTGGTTTCACATCGCAGCATGACCAATGTGCAAGCAAAAGTGGATGCATACAATGCACGTTATGGCGTGAATATTGTTGCAGTGGATGGCGCAAGTGATCTTGCAAAAATTGAAGTGTTAAAGAATACTGAAATCGCACTTTGTGCTGCTGCCGCAGGCTTTCAAGTGATGAGCTTGGCACAAATGACGCAAGCTAAGGATTTAAAGATTGTGGCTGATGTCAATGCTGTGCCACCAACAGGTGCAGAAGGCGTGGATGTATTTGCGGATGGCACTGCAATTGCTGGCACGAAAGCTTTTGGGATTGGTGCCTTGGTAATCGGCAATGTTAAATACAAAACGCAACACAACTTGCTTAAGTTAATGTTGGAATCTGAAAAGAAACAGTATTTAGACTTTTTATCTGCCTTTGAAATGGCGCGTAAAAGTCTGTAAATTGCTAAAGGATGATATCTGAGTCGCCGTGTTCTGATTGCTGCAGTTTCATCTCGGCCTTTTGTAAACGCTGCAGTCGAGGCGGGTTATGCTGTGGTGGCTTTGGACGTGTTTGCGGATGTCGACACTCAGCGGGTCGCTGAGCAAGTTTACAAGATTGGTTACGCCAATAGCGGCTTTGACGCGAAGCAGTTTGAAGCGGCGCTAAATCAAATTGACACTAGCGATATGTTTGGTTTTGCTTATGGTAGTGGTTTTGAAGCACAGCCTGATTTACTTGAGCGCATTGCTAAACGCTTGCCATTAATTGGCAATGCACCTGAAGTTGTGCGCAAGCTTAAAGACGCCCCATATTTTTTTGGGGCCTTGGATCGATTGGCGATTCCACATCCCAAGGTGAGCTTTACATCGCTTGCGAATGCTGATGGCTGGATTTGCAAGGAGCAGGGCGGGTCTGGCGGGACACATGTGCTGAATGCTGGCGTCAATCAAACCATGCCAAAAGGCCAATATTATCAACGTGTGATGGATGGCACACCTATTTCTATGCTGTTTGTAGCAAATGGCACAGAGATAAAAGTGATTGGTTTTAATCAGCAATGGGTTGCGCCGACAGCAAGCCAACCATATCGTTACGGCGGTATTGTTGGTCATGCAAATTTGCCTTTGGCAATTAAACAGGCATTACAAGAAGCCGCACACAAAATCACGTCTGCTTTTGGTTTGCGTGGATTAAATAGCTTGGATGTGATTTGGCAAGGCGAACACTATGGGGTGCTAGAAATCAATCCAAGATTAAGCTCAACGCTGGATTTGTATCAATCCGAAAAAAGTAATTTATTTGCTTTGCACGTGCAGGCGGTGAATGGCGAGTTGAGCCATTTCCCAAAAATTTCTGCTCGATCAAAAGCGCGTAACGTCTTATATGCGGTTCAAGATTTGGTGATTCCAGACAATCCAGTTTGGCCAGAGTGGACTGCTGATATTCCGATGGCGCTGACTGTAATTGCCCAGCAGCAGCCGATTTGTACAGTGCTGGCAGATGCTGATACAGCAAAGAATGCGCAAGCCTTGGTTGTTAAAAGAGTTAAACAGCTTTCCGATTTATTATTTAAGTAGTTTATTGAAAATTTGTAGGAGTTTTAATGTCTGAATCTACCCAAGTTGCTCAGCTCGACACCTCTCATTGGCCAAGTGTGAATGCGCTGACTCATCCATTAGTCGCCGATTTGCTTGCTAATGCTAAAGAGTTGCGTCTCGGCGTTTCAAAATCTGACAATGGCGCAACTATTGTTGATGCGGGTATTAAACATGCTGGCGGCTTAGAAGCTGGGCGATTAATTTCAGAAATCTGTATGGGTGGCTTGGGGCATGTCAATTTACAAACCTCGACTACTTTTGCGCATTGGCCCTGGATGCTTTCTGTACATTCAAACAACCCAATTTTATCTTGTCTTGGTAGTCAATATGCTGGCTGGAGCTTGGCGCATGAAAAGTTCTTTTCTTTGGGCTCTGGCCCAGCCCGCGCCATTGCAGGCCGTGAAGACTTATTTAAAGAGCTAGCCTACAAGGACCAAGCGAATGCGACGTGCTTAGTACTTGAGAGTGATAAAGCGCCACCAGTTGAGCTCATTGAGAAAGTATCTAGAGACACGGGTGTTGCGGTTGAAAACTTAACATTTATTTTAACGCCAACACGCAGTTTGGCTGGCACAGTCCAAATCGTCGCGCGAGTGCTAGAAGTGGCCATGCATAAAATCCATACGCTACATTTCCCAATAGACCATGTGGTGGATGGCATGGCGAGCGCCCCTTTACCGCCACCAGCGCCTGATTTCTTAATTGGCATGGGGCGAACTAATGATGCAATTTTATTTGGCGGTCATGCGCATTTGTTTGTAAATGGCAGCGATGATGCCGCTGCTAAATTAGCCAAAGAATTACCAAGTAGTTCATCACGCGATTATGGTCGGCCATTTGCCGAAGTGTTCAAAGCCGTGAATATGGATTTCTACAAGATTGATCCGATGTTATTCAGCCCAGCGGCAGTGACCGTCACAGCGCTTGAGTCTGGCAACACCTTCACTGGCGGTAAGTTGAATGCGGCTTTGATTGATCAATCGTTTGGTTACCAGGCTTAAGTTTTTTAATGACAAAAATCCCCGTCTTTACTGACGACCCCGGCTGGCATGGCGATCGCTTAAAAGAAGCATTTGCTGTGCGCGGCTATCAAGCTATTTTTATCTCACTTAAAGATTGTTTTTTCGACCTCACCGCCAATTCACGAGGGGTAGTTATTCCAGACTTTGATCCCTTACCTAGGTTTGCATTTGTGAGGGGTGTTCCGGGGGGCACTTTGCAACAAGTGATTACCCGTTTAGATGTTTTGCATGCTTTAGAAATGCTGGGGGTTAAAATCTATAACACTGGCCGTGCTGTAGAGCGCACTGTCGATAAAGCCATGACAAGCTTTCTTTTGCATCATCACGGCATCGCTACGCCTGATACTT
>CAMCTR010000058.1 GCA_945878605.1 Candidatus Methylopumilus universalis
ATCGTGGTAAAAACGGATCCTTATGGCTTTTGTTTTGAAACACGCCCAGGCTCAGCGGCAAAAGTAAGCTCGCTTCATCAATACCAATGGCAAGATCAAGCATGGCTTGAGCAGCGCGCTGAGTCTCAATGGCTACACGCCCCATTTAACTGCTACGAAGTGCATTTGGGCTCATGGCGCCGCGATGCACAAGGCAACTTCCTGAATTATCGTGAACTTGCCACACAGCTAATCGGCTATGTAAAAGACATGGGCTATACGCATATAGAGCTTATGCCTATATCTGAGCATCCACTCAATGAATCATGGGGCTACCAAACCACAGGGTACTTTGGCGTAACGAATCGATATGGCACGCCAGATGATTTCCGCTTCTTTGTTGATTCATGCCATGCCGCTAATATTGGTGTGATTTTAGATTGGGTGCCTGGTCACTTCCCTAAAGATGATTGGGCACTTGCCCGCTTTGACGGCACCGCACTTTATGAGCATGAAGACCCAAGACTTGGTGAGCACCAAGATTGGGGTACTTATATTTTTAATTACGGGCGCAATGAAGTTCGCAATTTCTTAATTGCGAACGCGCATTATTGGCTTAACGAGTTTCATATTGATGGCTTACGCGTGGATGCTGTGGCCTCTATGCTTTATCTTGATTACTCACGCAAAGCAGACCAATGGCTCCCCAATAAATTTGGCGGGCGCGAGAATTTGGATGCGATTGAGTTCTTAAAACAACTCAACATTATGGTGCACGAAGAGTTTGTAGGCGCATTTACTATCGCCGAGGAGTCAACTTCTTGGCCAATGATTTCACGCCCCGTGTATCTTGGCGGCCTAGGCTTCTCCATGAAGTGGAATATGGGCTGGATGAACGACACGCTAGCGTATTTTGAAAACGACCCAGTACACCGTCGATATCACCACAACAAGCTGACCTTTGGTCAACTCTATGCTTACAGCGAAAACTTTGTATTGCCGTTCTCGCACGATGAAGTGGTTCACGGCAAACACTCATTACTCGACAAAATGCCAGGTGACGCTTGGCAAAAGTTCGCTAATTTACGCTTACTACTCACGCATCAAATGTGTAGCCCAGGTAAAAAGCTTAATTTTATGGGGAATGAGTTTGGACAAGGTCGCGAATGGAACGTCAATGCTAGCCTAGACTGGCATTTGCTAGACTCACATTGGCATCAAGGTATTAAGCTTGCCAGCCATGACCTTAATCATCTGTATGCAAACTTGACCGCGCTGCACGATTTAGACTTCCAACCGCAGGGCTTCGATTGGATAGACTGCCAAGATACAGATCAATCCGTATTGAGTTACATCCGCCGCGCACGCGATGGCAGTTTTGTATTAATACTGCTGAACTTTACGCCTGTACCGAGGGACAACTACCGTCTAGGCGTACCTGAAACTGGCGTCTATGCTGAAATCTTTAACAGCGACGCGCAATATTATGGCGGTAGCAATATCAGCAACGGAACAGCGATAAAAACAGAAAAAACCAGTTGGATGGGACATGGTCAATCCATCGTCATTACATTACCGCCGCTGAGTGGCGTAATTTTACAAAGCTGTGATTTTACAAAACTGTAATTTAACAAATCAAGCAGACCTAAATAAATTATAATATTGAAAATTCAACCAAATAATTAAGCATGACTAATCTAATAAATTCGCCAGCATGGCAATCACTTAACGAGCACTTTCAAGAAATCTTCCCTTTGCAAATGCGTGATATGTTTGCAGAAGACCCAAAAAGATTCGAAAAATTCTCATTAAAATTCAACGACTTTTTGTTGGATTACTCCAAGCAAAGAATCTCTGAAAAGACGATGGCCCTGCTCACCAACTTAGCACGCCAAAGCGATATTGAAGCTTGGCGTGAAAAGATGTTCTCGGGCGAAAAAATTAATTTCACTGAAAATCGAGCGGTATTACACACCGCCCTTCGCAATCGCAGCAACAAACCTGTGCATGTGGATGGCAAAGATGTGATGCCTGAAGTCAATCGCGTGTTAGCGCAAATGCGTTCATTCAGCGATAAGGTAAGAAATGGCAAATGGCTTGGCTACACAGGCAAGCGCATTACCGACATTGTAAATATTGGCATTGGTGGTTCAGACTTAGGCCCTGTGATGGTATGCACCGCGCTCAAGGCTTACGCCCAAAAAGACCTCAACGTTCATTTCGTTTCTAATATTGATGGCGCGCACTTGGCACAAGCCTTGGAACTTTGCGACCCAGAAACAACGCTCTTTATCGTTGCTTCAAAAACATTTACCACACAAGAAACCATGACCAACGCTCGCTCTGCGCGCACTTGGTTCTTAAAATCAGCAAAAGACCACGCGCACATTGCTAAGCACTTCGTTGCGCTTTCAACCAATTCAATGGCTGTACAAGAGTTTGGTATTGACCCATCGAATATGTTCGAGTTTTGGGACTGGGTTGGGGGCCGCTATTCATTATGGTCAGCGATTGGCTTATCCATTGCCTTGTATGTCGGCATGGACAACTTTGAGGCCCTGCTTGATGGCGCCCATGAAATGGACAACCATTTCAGATCAGCGCCTTTGGAAAAGAATATGCCAGTAGTACTGGCAATGCTAGGTGTTTGGTATAACAACTTCTTTGAAGCTGAAACACAAGCCATTTTGCCTTACGATCAAGGTTTATCAAGATTCCCAGCCTACTTGCAACAAGGCGACATGGAAAGTAACGGTAAATTTATCAACCGTGCTGGTGAGCGTATTACCTGCACAACAGGCCCAATTATTTGGGGTGAGGCTGGCACTAATGGCCAACACGCTTTTTATCAATTGATTCATCAAGGCAACAAGTTAATCCCTTGCGACTTTTTAGTGCCGCTTCGCAGCCAATACAAAATTGGTGAGAATGGTAACGAGCATCACAAGATCCTCGTTTCAAATATCTTTGCGCAAACAAAAGCGCTTATGCAAGGTAAGACCTCAAAAGAGGTCAAAGCTGAGCTTGAAGAGCAAGGGTTGGATCACCGTGTGATTATGGAACTGATGCCACACCGCGTGTTTGGTGGCAATCGTCCCACTAATACCATTTTAATTGATGAACTCACACCTAAAGCTTTAGGTAAGTTAATTGCGCTTTATGAGCACAAGATTTTTGTTCAAGGCATTATCTGGAACATCAACTCATTCGACCAATGGGGCGTTGAGTTTGGCAAACAAATCGCACAAAAAATCTTGCCGCAATTGTCAGGAAATAACAAAATTACCGACCATGATGGCTCAACTAATAGCTTGATTAATTACTTCAAAGAAAATACGCAACACTAAGTTTTGATTAGTAAAAAATAATATTTTAATCTTTTTTTGTTATGCTTAATGTAATGTCATGCCTTTAAACATTGACTGCGTCATTGAGGCACCAAATTTTCTAGCCACGCGGTCTGCAAGCCCTTCTGATGCTGTGAAATCCACAATGTTTTCTTGTTTAATCACTTCACGCGCGACATATTCGTAGCCACCAAGCTCATCCGCCAGGCCCATTTTAATGCCCGCCTCACCACTCCAGAATAAACCACTGAAGGTCTCAGGTGTCTCCTTTAAGCGCTTACCGCGACCGTCACGCACTACGCTAATAAATTGCTGATGGATTTCATCGAGCATCGTTTGCGCCAATATTTTATGTTTAGGATTAACAGGTGAAAATGGATCAAGCATGGCTTTATTTTCACCGGCTGTCATTAATCGGCGCTCAACGCCAAACTTTTCCATGGTGCCTGTAAAACCAAAACCATCCATTAATACGCCAATCGATCCAATAATACTGGCCTTATCTACATAGATTTTATCTGCCGCAACTGCGATGTAATAACCACCTGAAGCACAAATATCCTCAACGACTGCATACACAGGAATCTCTGGGTGTAATTTACGTTGGCGCTTGATTTCATCATTGATAATGCCTGCTTGCACAGGGCTGCCGCCAGGGCTATTAATACGTAAAATCAAGCCTTTGGTATGCTTGTTCTCGTAAGCATCATGCAGACTAGAAATTACAGAATCCGCATTCACTTCATCTTGTGCGCCGATTACGCCTTGAATATCAATCAAAGCCGTATGGTCTTCGGAACTATTACCGCTAGTGCCGCCTATCCAATTGAACATGTAAAAAAGCATTAAAAATAACCAAATAAAAGTGAGCGACTTAAAGAACACCCCCCAAAAACGATTACGCTTTTGCTCTTTTAGCGATTGGAATGCTAGCTTTTCTAGAACTTCACGTTCCCAATTAGATGAATTTTGTTCACTTTCAGACATACAGTTCTTTCTTAAAATATTGAATCAAATTAACTTTTGTCTAGTGTAATAGAAATCACACCATTTTGCTCGTTAACGACTAGCGGCCTTAATCGTTTGCCTTGACATGGGCCCATCACACAGCGCCCAGTATGGGGTTCGTAGTAAGCGCCATGCGTCGCACAGATGAGAAAATCCCGCTCTCGGGTAAAGAAATCTCCCAAATTCCAATCAAGCTCTACAGGCATATGCGCGCACTGATTGATATAAGCATAGGCCACACCATTAAACCTGACCGCGAAAGCGGTCATGCGCTCCCCAATCTCAGGCAAATCAAAGCGAACACCATTGCCCTTTTCAAGCAACTCTTCACTTTTACAAATGATGCGCTGATGCGTCATATTTATACGTTGACTTTCAGCCAGGCGCTTAATTCACTAAATTGATTAAAATGCGCCAAAGGCTCATGTGGCAGCAAGCGTTCTAGAGGGTGTGCGCCATAAGTAACACCCAGGCTCGCTACGTTTGCATTTTTTGCCATCTGCAAATCAAAACTAGTGTCGCCCACCATTAAGGTGCGTTCAGGCCTTGCAGCCACTTCATCCATTAAGTCCAAAATCATTTGTGGATGCGGCTTAGATTGACATTCATCCACACAGCGCGTTGCGATAAAGTGATGTGCAATACCGCTATTCGCCAAGGCCTTATTTAGGCCACGTCGGCCTTTACCTGTGGCTACCGCAAGCGGCAGGCCTTTTTCGGTTAAATGTGCGATTGTTTCCGGCACACCATCAAATAATGGGATGTGATCTTCACCCAAGCCATAGTAATAAGTGTAGCGACCGGTAAGTTCTGCTAATTGCGCATCGGGAATACGGCCAAACAACTCATACACAGCTTCACGAAAACCCAAACCAATGATACCGCTAGCAGCTGATTGACTTGGCTGTGACAACCCCACGTCCAGACTGCCTTTACATATAGCATCTACAATCAATTGGGTGGAATTGGCCAATGTGCCATCCCAATCAAAAATGATTAAATCATAATTATTCTGCATCTTGATACTTTAGTTTTCTGAAGCGAGTTTTTGAAGAAATTTGTCTAATTCAACCGGCAAAGGTGCGATGAGCTTAAGCTTTTCTGCCGTGAGTGGATGGCGAATATTCGTTTCAGCCGAATGCAAAAACATGCGTTTCAGACCGCTCTTCATAAGCGCTTTATTTAAAGCAAAGTCACCATACTTGTCATCCCCCGCAATCGGGAAGCCTAAATGCGCCAATTGCACACGCAATTGATGGGTGCGACCTGTGATGAGCTGCGCCTCCAATAAGCTAAAGTCACCATAGTGGGCTTTTAGATGAAAAATAGTCTCGGATGTTTGGCCTTCATCTTCCGCCCTTGGGTCAGGGCGCCCAGTCAATACGCTCACTCGGCGCTCGCCATTTTCAAGCAAATACTTTTGTAGCGTTAAGATGACGTGTTTCTTTTTTTCAGTCCAATGCCCTTTAACCAGCATGAAATAGCGCTTATCCATTTGATTGCGGCGCATGGCTTCATGCAAGGCAACTAAAGCACTGCGTTTTTTACCTACCATCAGTACACCTGATGTTTCGCGGTCTAGTCGATGCACAAGCTCTAAAAATTTAGCTTGTGGGCGCTCCAGCCTTAACTGCTCAATCACGCCTTTGCTCACGCCGCTTCCACCATGTACCGCCATACCAGCTGGCTTATCAAGCACGAGCATTGCATCATCTTCAAACACTATGCATTTCTCTAATCGCGCAGTGACAGGTTTTTGTTGTTCGACATCCACCTGCTTAACCGTTGCGCGTATCGGCGGAATGCGCACTAAATCCCCCATCGCCAGTTTATACGTGGCATCAATGCGTTTTTTGTTGACGCGCACTTCTCCACTACGAAGAATGCGATAAAGATGACTTTTAGGAACGCCTTTTAGCGTTTTGGTGAGGAAATTATCAATGCGTTGACCTTCACTTGCCTCATCAATCTCGAGCATTGCCGCGTTTGATTCGCTAATTTCATTACTTATTTTGCTTAAATTTGTCATCTCACCTATACTACGAATCTAATGAAGTAAATGCGCTAAGCGCTTCTTCGACGAATGAATTGAAAGTCTTAAAAGATACCTTGGTTAATCTCGCTCGCCAAATTAAATAAGTAGCGATTTTATGTATTAAATATTAAAGCGCTCAAGCCGCTGCGGATGTATTGCAATACCTAGAGTATAAGCGATGGCGCGGCCTGGAAATGCTAGAACTTTGAATTTTAGCTGATATGTCAGCTAAACCGAATCTAAATTAAAAGACAGAATAAAAGCGACACGGCTTTAAAAAACACAAAACGAGTTACTTCGTTAACGAATTCAATCTGATATATATAAAAAATGTGCAGATTAAAGGTGAAAAACTTTATTCAAAAGAAATCACCCGCTGAAATGGCCAGGACAAAAGCCGTAGAGAATGTAAGTTAATAATGTAATTGATAATGTGTTTAAGCAAGCCCAAGCAATTTTCTGGCAGATTTACTGTGTAGTGTTAACAATGCGCCGTTTTATGGCATTAACTTACATATTCAAACCTAGCCCTTCCACCCTGCTATTCACTTAGCAACATCTGCAAACCTGCCCTGAGCGCAGGAGTCAACACAATGAAACGCATGTTATTTAATGCAACCCAGTCTGAAGAACTGCGCGTTGCGATTGTCGATGGTCAACGTCTAATCGACCTTGATATCGAATCTGCAGGTAAAGAACAACGTAAGAGCAATATCTACAAAGGAATTATCACACGCATAGAGCCATCGCTCGAAGCTGCCTTTGTTAATTACGGCACCGATAGACATGGCTTCTTGCCATTCAAAGAAGTGGCACGTAGCTACTTTTTAAATGATGCAGAAGGTGGTCGTGCACGTATTCAAGATGTGCTTAAAGAAGGCCAAGAGCTGATCGTTCAAGTCGACAAAGACGAACGCGGCAACAAAGGCTCAGCCCTCACAACGTTCATCTCACTTGCTGGTCGTTATTTGGTATTAATGCCAAACAACCCACGTGGTGGCGGTGTTTCACGCCGTATCGAAGGCGAAGACCGCAACGAACTTCGTGACATCATGGCGCAATTAGAAGTGCCAAATGGCATGAGCATTATTGCGCGGACTGCAGGTATTGGCCGCAATCTTGAGGAGTTGCAATGGGACTTAAGCTACCTATTACAACTATGGAATGCCGTAGAAGGTGCATCAACCATTCAAAACGGGCCATTCTTGATTTACCAAGAAGGCAGCCTAGTTATTCGTGCGATTCGCGATTACTTCCAACCAGACATCGGTGAAATTCTCATCGACACCCCTGATATCCATGAGCAAGCCATTCAGTTCATGAATCACGTGATGCCTGGTCATGTTGCCCGCGTAAAGTTATACCAAGACGAAACACCGCTTTTCTCGCGCTTCCAAATCGAACACCAAATCGAAACAGCATTCTCACGCGAGGTTCGTTTGCCATCAGGCGGCGCAATTGTGATTGACCATACTGAAGCTTTAGTTTCAGTAGACGTTAACTCAGGTCGATCTACTAAAGGCAGCGACATTGAGCACACAGCATTTAACACCAACCTAGAAGCTGCTGAAGAAGTTGCTCGTCAATTGCGTTTACGCGACTTAGGCGGTTTGGTGGTGATCGACTTTATCGATATGGAAAGCCAACGCAATCAACGTGACGTTGAAAACCGCTTACGCGAAGCATTGCACTATGACCGTGCACGCGTTCAAACAGGCAAAATCTCACGCTTTGGCTTGTTAGAGCTTTCACGTCAACGCTTACGTCCAAGCTTGGGCGAAAGCAACCACATCCCTTGCCCACGTTGCCATGGCACAGGTCATATTCGTGGTATCGAATCAACAGCGCTTCATATCTTGCGTATTACCCAAGAAGAAGCGATGAAAGAAAACAGCAAAGCGATTCAGGTGCAACTGCCTGTTGAAGCTGCAACATTCTTGCTTAATGAAAAACGTGCTGACATTCATAAGATTGAACAGCGCACGGGCGTTGAAGTAGTGTTAATTCCTAACATTCACTTAGAAACACCAAACTACACCATCACTCGCATCAAGAGTGATGACAGTGCAGAAGATAGTCCACGAAGCTATCAAATGGTAGAGATGCCCACTGAAGAGGAAGTGCA
>CAMCTR010000059.1 GCA_945878605.1 Candidatus Methylopumilus universalis
CTTCAGTAACGACTGTTGGAGCAGTATTTTTATCAGCAGTTGTTGAGTGGGTATTCACACTGGCACAGCCAGTCATCATCAGGCCAGCAATTATCAAGTAAATGCAGGCAAAGCGGCGTTGATGATGAATCTGCATAAATGCTGACAAAAAGCTTAAGACTTGAATTTTTTAATGGTTTTGAGCAGCACGTCGTTCTCTGGATTGACTTTAAGCGCATCTTCCCAAAGCTTGCTGGCTTCATCTTGCTTGCCTTGTTTCCATAGCACTTCGCCTAAATGCGCGGCAATTTCAGAATCATTTTGCAAGTTGTAGGCTTTATTCAAATACTCAAAAGCTTTGTCTAAATTTCCCAAACGATATTGCACCCAGCCCATGCTGTCCATAATGTAGTGATCACCAGGACTAATTGCAAGCGCCTTAGCGATTAATTGATTTGCTTCTTCTAGTTTTACATTGCGGTCTGCAAATGAATAACCAAGCGCATTGTAGGCTTGTGCGAAATCAGGTTTGCTTTTGATGAGCTTACGCAATTGCGTCTCTAATACTGTAAATTGCTGCACGCGCTCAGCCGCCATGGCGTAGTCATAGATTAATTCATTTGAGTTGGGCATATTGGCAACTGCCTTGCCTAGTAGCTCGTAGGACTCTTGAAAGCGCTTCGCTTGCGCTAAAAGATTGGCTTGGGCAGTAACTACTTGTGCCAATTGCACATCGTTTAAATTTTCTAATTCATCAAGCATTTGAATAGCTTTGTCAGCGCCTTGGGTGCGAGAAACCAAATTTGCCATGCTAAGTTTTGCATCTAAGTAATGGTCAGATTGTTGAGCCAATGTTTCTGCTGGCTTTTTGACTTTGCCATACCAGTTGATCGCTTCGGCATCATTCTTATTTTTTTCAGCAATTTGACCCAAATAAAGATAAATAGGCTCTTTATTTTTAAGGTTGGTGTCAAGCGCCTGCTTGAAAAACTGTTCGGCTTCTAAAAACTGATTGCTCTGAACGGAGAGCAGGCCAACGACGACCAAAATTTCTGGATTGGTATTAGCAAGTTTGGAAAGTTTGAGGAGTTCAGGTTTTGCCTCAGCGAAGCGCGCTTGCTTAATGAGCATACGCGTCAAGTTTAACCTTGCATCGTTTGCGTCACTTGTGTTGCTCAAAAAACTACGATAGAACGCTATCCCTTTTTCGGGTGAGGTGCTGTATAAAATATCTGCCTGAAGAGTGGCAGCAAGCTCCCAATTGGGGCGCAGTTGATTCGCTTGCGTACTTTCATTGAGCGCGAGAGATAGATTGCCCGCTTGGAAAGCGGCCTGTCCGACGGTGAAGTGCGCTTCAGCTAGCCGTGAGTAAGGTGCAGCTAACTCTTGCGTTAATTGCAACACTGCGTTCTTATTGGCTTGATGCGCTAAAAGACTATTGAGATATAAAAAGCCATTAGCACGGGTGTCTTCTTTTTCAAGTAGCTTTTTTAATAGAGGCTTAGCAGCATTTAAGTCGCCATTCATGATGTATATTTGCGTGGCAGCTTGCTGTGCATCCGTTGAATTCTCGTCTAGCTCAATCCAAAGCTTGGATGTTTCTAATGCGGCTTGCGGGTTTTTGCTGTAAATGGCTACTTTCGCAGCGCGCTCTGCCAAGCGAACATCACGGCTTGATTTAGCTAAGTCAAAAAAGAGTTTTGTAGAAAGGCCTAGCTCACCACGTTGCCCTGCAATTTCAGCCGCAAGATATTTAAACACAAACTCAGCATTTACTTGGGTTTGTAACGTCGTAGCTAATGTCTCGGTGGTTGCTAGGGCTGAGCTATTCACGATAGTAAATAAGCTTAATGAAATCACGGTAATGAGCGTTTTGGTTTTAAGATTTAACAGGTTTTTTGATTTTTTTGTCATGGTGTTATTTAGTTTCTTAACTGGTAGTGGTTGAACTATATAATCCTTAGTCAGTGACACCTTATGCAAGTTCATCCATAATGATCGCTGACTATAGCTTTTTAATTGAAACTTTCCAATAGGACTCGTCTCAAAGATTGGAATTGTTGTTCGATATAACTCACTTTTTGCAAAGCGCTTGACAATTGTCAGGCGTTTTTTTAATTTAGCCAGCCTCTCTAAATGGCTTGTAATTTTGGATTTGGCTCAGCCAACTAAATAATGTGGAGTCTTTAATTTTTTATGACTACTTTAACTGTTGAAGCAAATAATCTAACGCGCATTTACGGCGGCCGTGAAGCAGTCAGTGATGTAAGTTTTACCTTAAGTAAAGGTGAAGTGCTTGGTTTTCTTGGCCCAAATGGCGCAGGCAAATCAACCACCATGAAAATGCTCACAGGCAACTTAGCCCCTAGCAAAGGTAGCGTTAGCATCTGTGGCGTGGATATGATGGAAAATCCTAAAGAAGCAAAAGCTTTAATTGGCTATTTGCCCGAAACGCCGCCGCTTTATCGTGAATTTACAGTTGATGAGTTTTTGGCGATTGCCGCACGCTTACATGGCGTGAATGCTAAACATATTAAAGTGGCTGTCCAACGCGCTAAAGAGCGTTGTGGTTTAAGCGAAATGAGCAAGCGCCTGATTGAAAACTTATCTAAAGGCTACCAACAGAGGGTTGGGATCGCACAGGCGATTATTCATAATCCAATGGTGGTAATTTTAGATGAGCCAACCGTTGGTCTGGATCCCATTCAAATTCGGGATATTCGCGCCCTTATTAAAGTGCTTGGCGGCGAACATAGCGTAATTCTTTCAACGCATATTCTTCCTGAAGTTGAGATGGTTTGTGACCACGTTCAGATTATCGATAAAGGCAAATTGGTCTTTAATGGATCGATTGATATCCTTAAACAACAACGCCACGGCAATAAGTTGTTAATTGGTTTAACTAAACCGCCAGCGAATGATGAGTTGCTTAAAGTGCCAGGTGTTGAGGCAGTTGAAACGCTACCAAACGGCTTGTTGAGTGTGCGCTATGCGGCAGGTCAAGCGCCTGCTGAAGCTTTAGTTCAAGCCGCTGTTGCAAAAGGCTGGGGCTTGCATCAAATTAGCCCAGACCAAACCAGCCTTGAAGATGTATTCGTACAATTGACTTACCAAGACGTTGCAGCTTAATCGTCTTTAGTCAAATTAAGAAAGCAAAACTTATGATATTAAATGTGGCAAGAAAAGAACTGAAAAGCGTGTTTGCCTCGCCGATGGGTTGGATAATTTTGGCCTTGTTGCAATTCGGCTTCGGCACTTATTTTTTAAATGGTGTGAATGAGTACTTTGAGGTGATGTCTGGTGCTATTCGTCCAGCAGAGCGCACTGGCGTGACCATGTTTATTGGGCAAAGCGTATTTGGTTTAGCTTCTTTTGTGATGCTTTTCTCTGTGCCTTTATTGTCAATGCGCTTAATTAGTGAAGAGCGTCGAAGTAACACCTTGCCTTTCTTATTTAGCGCGCCGCTTTCATTGACTGAAATCGTACTTGGTAAATTTATTGGTTTGGTGGCTTTCCTTAGTATTTTAGTCGCGATGATTTCTGTAATGCTTTGTACTTTAAACGCTTGGGCGGATGTGGATTTTGGCTACATATTTTCAAACGTGCTTGGCTTGTGGCTTTTGGTAGCGAGTTTTTCAGCTTTGGGGCTTTATTTTTCAAGCTTAACAGCACAGCCAGTGGTTGCGGCTATTATCACCTTCATCGCATTATTTGGCTTATTGATCGTTGACCGATTCTTAACAGGCGACGATGCAAGCCTTGCAAACTACCTGTCATTAATGCACCACTTTCAGCCGTTTGCGCGTGGATTGATTGATACGGCTGATATTACTTATTTCTTATTATTCATTATTACATTCCTAACTTTAACGGTGCGTCGTCTTGATGCTGACCGTCTTCGTGGCTAATCGGGTATTACATTATGAAAATTAATCACAAGCTACGTTTGCAAATGCTGATGCAAAACAGTTTTTTTGTTATTTTATTTTTGGTCTTGGTTTCTTTAATTGGCTACTTGAGCCATGAATATCATTTCACAAAAGATATTACACAAAGCAACCGTAACATTTTAACTGAGGGCAGTATTAACGTCCTTAAGCAAATGAAGGGTGATGTAAACGTTACTGTGTTTGCGTCAGAAGATAACACCGCGCATGGCGAGAACTATCGTAAAGGTGTGCGCGATTTTATTTCACGCTTTCAACGGACCAAGCCTGACATTCGTATTGCTTTTGTAAGTCCAGCTCAAAACCCTAAACTCGCGCAAGAGGCAGGAATTAAAGCAGAAGGAGAGTTGGTGGTTGAATATCAGAAACGTAGTGAGCATTTGTTGCCACCTTATGCGGAACAAGAAATGACCAATTTATTGGTACGTTTATCACGCACCCATGAAAAACCAGTGATGTATTTGGACGGACATGGTGAACGCAATTTGATTGGCTTGAAAAATAACGACCTCGGTGCTTTTGGGGACCAGCTTCAAAAGAAAGGATTTAAGTTGTTTAATCCTGACTTGACCATCGCGCAGGGTGTGCCGATGAACGGCTCAATGCTTGTGATTGCAAGCCCGCAGGTGAATGTTGGTGCTGTCGAAGTCAAAAAAATCAAAACCTATCTAGATAATGGTGGCAACTTGCTCTGGTTGTTGGATGATAACAATTTGCATGGCTTGGACGAGATTGCTAAGTATGTTGGCTTGGAAGTTTCCAAAGGAATGGTTGTAGATGTTTCTGCGTCCCAATATGGCGTAGATACAAAAGTTGCCTTTGCGAGTCAATATGGTGATCACGCAATTACCAAAAACTTCATGCTTCGAACCATGTTTCCTGAAGCAAGAAAAGTGAGTGCGCAAGGAACAGACGAGAATGGATGGAAGGTCTCTAATTTTGTGGATGTTGCCCCAAATGGATGGTTAGAAAACAATCCGAAAGAGCTAGATTCTAAAGCCACAAAAGCAGTTTTTGATGAAAAAGAGGATATCAAAGGACCAATCAATATTGCGGTTGCTTTGGAGCGCATTTACGGCAAGAAAGGCCAGCGCGTTGTGGTGGTTGGTAATGCGAATTTCTTATCTAATACCCACGTCGCAAGTGAGTCTAACCTTGATTTGGGTGTCAATATTGTGAACTGGTTAGCCGGCGATGATAGCCTGATTACGATTCAGCCTAAGCCACTTAAAGATATGAACGTGACGATTCCTCCAACTGGCTGGGGTCATTTCTGGGCGCTAATTGTATTTATGCCAATATTTGGTGTTTCCTTTGGCTTGTTCCAAGTCATTACTCCCCTGGCATTGTTGGTGACGGGTGTGATGTTGTGGTGGAAGCGTCGTAAAGCCTAAATTGGTATTCAAAGGATGGAAGTATGAAGTCACGCTGGTTAGTTAATATTCTACTTTTGGCATTAGTGCTTGGGATAGGCGCATTTATTAAGTTTCGCCCGCAGCAAGTAGTGGTGAAAGAAACAGCCTATGAGGTTACCAGCCTAAAACTCGCTACTTTTACTAAATTAAGCATCGAGTTTCCCGCTAAAGCACCAATGGTATTCGAGAAGATTGATGGCTACTGGTATATCGCTCAACCATACAAAGCGCGGGCTGATCAAATGTTGGTGATGCGAACGCTGTCTTTGGTGGCTGCAAAAAGTGCGCAGAAGTTTCCAGCGACGGATTTAGCGCAGTTTGGTTTAGACCAGCCAAAATTAAAGCTCAAGTTTGATAATGAAGAATTTATTTTTGGCATTTTCAACCCGGTGTCTTCAGAGCAATATGTGGCGTATAACAACAATGTGTATTTGTTGCCTGTGACTTATGCAGAAAATGCCCAATCACCAATTGAAGAGTTTTTGGATAAAAGTCCGTTTAAGCCAGATGAACAAAAGAAAATATCAGGCTTCGATTTTTCTCATTTAGAGCAATGGGAAGAAACGCGTTTAAATGTTGATTTGACCGATGGTAAATGGACTGCTTCTCCTGCAAAAGCCAAGCCTTCGCAAAATGATATGAACGAATGGTTTGATTCTTTGTGGCGCAATATCAGCGTGCTTCGCGTTGAAGCTTATAAGCCAGACCGTAAAGCCACTTACCCATCGTTTGAAGTAAAGTTAAGTGATGGTCGCAAAGTGCATTTTGACAAAATACAAGAATCCCCAGAGCTATTATTAGGTCGTCCTGATGAAGGCATGATGTATCACGTGCCGCCAGATATTGGCTTCACTTTGCTTAATCCACCCATTAATCTTGGTAAGTAATTTTTGCCAGAACTCCCAGAAGTAGAAACGACCATGCGGGGCATTGTTCCGCTAGTCGGGCAAACTGTCCACCGTGTCATCATACGGCATCCTACCTTAAGATGGCCTATTCCAAGTGATCTTGTAGATACGCTCCCTCAAGCAAAATTAACACAGCTCAAACGCCGCGCTAAATACATTTTGGCAGAGTTTGATAATGCAGAAGGCGTAACTATTGGCACCTTGATTTTGCATCTTGGTATGTCGGGTCGTATTTGTTTGTTGGCGGAAGATGAAGTTGCTGCTAAGCACGACCATTTCGATATTCACTTTAATGATGGCCAAGTACTTCGTTTGCGTGATCCTCGCCGATTTGGCGCTGTGTTGTGGGCGAATGGCCATGAAAGCGTGGCAGAACACCCCTTAATGAAAACGCTAGGCCCTGAGCCACTTGAGGTGGACTTTACGGGCGAGTATTTGTATCGCCAGCTAAGTAATAAAAGTACGGCCATTAAAATCGCCATTATGGATAGTCATCTCGTGGTAGGTGTCGGCAATATTTACGCGAGCGAGTCTTTATTTCGCGCCAGAATTAATCCTAAAACGCCTGCGAATAAAGTCAGTAAAGCTAAATGTGAGCGTTTGGTGGCTGAGATTAAAGCAACACTTGCTGCGGCGATTGAGGCGGGCGGGAGTAGCTTGCGCGACTTTTTTGGTGCGGATGGCAATCCTGGCTATTTTCAGCAAACCTATTTTGTTTATGGGCGCACCGATCAACCATGCCGAGAATGTAGTGCGCCAATCATTCAAATCAAACAAGGGCAGCGTTCAACCTTTTATTGTGCGGAGTGTCAGGGCTAATTAAGCTTTGCGGCATGCTCATTTAAACAGTCATTAGGATGCTCTTGTGTCGGATCTTTAATGTATTTAGGAAGCAGCGAGCCAATGAGCATGCCAAACCCGCTAGCAATCACGCCAGCTAATTGTGCAGGAATAAATGGATCTTCTGGCCCTGCAATCAATATTGATAGCCAAGTTGATAGCCCAAAGAAAATAGAAAGTAATGCGCCTTGATTGGTGGCGCGCTTCCAATAAACACCGCAAGCTAATGGCACAAAAGCTATTACTAAGGTCACTTGGTAAGCATCTTCTACCATGCTAAAAATACTTGCGTCAGAATTGATCGCGTAAAGCGTGACGAGAAGCGTAAAGCTTAATGTCACGAGACGCATGTAGTTCAATAACACATGGTCAGCAAGCCTCCCGCCATTGAGGCGTTTAATCAAAATAGGCTTGATGATGTTTTCCGTGAACGTCACAGATGGCGCAAGAAGCGTGGCCGAAGCACAACTCTTAATAGCGGATAATAAAGCGCCAAAGAACATTACTTGAGCAATCAGTGGTGCGTGTTGAAGCACTAATGTTGGTAATATCATTTGCGGGTCTTCATCAATGAGACCGCTGACCATTTTTGGGTCAATCAGCGTTGCTGAATAAGCTAAGAACATCGGTACAAAGGCAAATAAGAAATACATCACCCCGCCCAGTACTGTTCCCCATACTGCGATTCTAATTGTTTTGGCTGATTGCACCCGTTGAAAAACGTCTTGTTGCGGCATGGAGCCGAGCATCATCGTAATCCATCCGGCGAAGAAGCCTATCATCTCTTTTGCATCTAAACTTGGCCAAAACTCAAATTTTCCTGCTTGTCTGGCATGCTCAATTACTACGCCCACACCGCCAAGTTGATCGCTGATTTCATTGCCAATAAATAGCATGCCAATCACAATCACTATCATTTGAATAAAGTCGGTAATTGCTACTGCCCACATCCCGCCAAATAATGTGTAAATGAGGATGGTGCCTGAGCCTATCCACATACCTGAGATTTTGCTGATGTCGCCAGCTGAAAGCACGTTAAAGACTAAACCTAGGGCTGTGATTTGCGCGCCGACCCAGCCCAAGTAAGAAATAACGATAGCAATGGAGGTGAGCATTTCTGCTGTTGGGCCAAAACGTTTGCGATAGAAATCGCCGATGGTAAGCAAATTCAAGCGGTAAAGCGGAGCGGCAAATAACAAGCCGACGAGAATTAAACATAAGGATGCGCCGAACGGGTCTGCAACGACGCCGTGTAAGCCTTCTTTTAAGAAGACGGCGGGGATGCCTAGAACGGTTTCAGAGCCAAACCAAGTCGCAAATACAGTAGCCACGACCACTGGCATGGGGAGGTGGC
>CAMCTR010000060.1 GCA_945878605.1 Candidatus Methylopumilus universalis
CATTTCAAATGTGGGTGCCGGATGTTTACGAGGGCTCCCCAACGGCTGTGACCTTATTTATTGGCTCTGTCACTAAGCTCGCAGCGTTTGCATTTTTGATTCGCATATTGGCGCAAGGTTTGTACGTGCTAGCGATTGATTGGCATAGCATGCTCATGATTATGGCCGTGCTTTCCATTATCATCGGTAATATTACGGCGATTGCACAAACCAATCTCAAACGCATGTTCGCTTATTCAACGATTTCTCATGTTGGTTTCTTATTGTTTGGTTTGATGAGCGCCAGCATGAACGGCTATATCTCATCCATGTTCTATATTGTTTCTTACGTGCTGATGACCTTGGCCGGCTTTGGCATGATTTTATTGCTTTCGCGTAAAGGATTTGAAGCTGAGCAGTTAGATGATTTGAAAGGCCTTAATCAACGCAGTCCATGGTTTGCTTTTATGATGCTGATCACCATGTTCTCAATGGCTGGTGTTCCTCCGACATTGGGCTTCTACGCTAAGTTTGCAGTGCTTCAAGCGGCCTTGCAAGCTGGCTTTTTGTGGCTAGTGGTGTTTGCTGTGCTGATGGCTGTCATCGGCGCTTTCTATTATTTACGCATCGTAAAACTCATGTACTTTGATGAGCCAACGGATAACACGCCTTTTAACAATCCACCAGAAATGAACATTTTGCTCAGCCTTAATGCGCTAGCGTTATTGGCATTAGGGATAATGCCGCAACCTTTAATGGATATGTGTGCCTTCGCAGTCGCACACAGTCTCCAATAGGCCATCATCTAAATGACCAATCTTATTCTCTTGTTATTAGCATTGGTCCTGGCGAATTCGCCTTGGTTTTCTGATCGTTTATTTTTTGTGATTCCTGTGAAGCACCAACCTAAAAATGTCGCTTGGTGTTTGTTTGAATTAATTAGTTTGTACTTCATTCTTGGATTCATCATTCGCTACGCTGAACAAGCAAAAATGGGGCAGGTCGCTACTCAGAAATGGGAGTTTTATGCGATTACGGCTTGTCTGTTTTTAGTCTTAGCATTCCCTGGTTTTATCTATCGTTTTTTCTGGAAGAATTAACCTAACTTAACATGACGCTGTTCCTTGATAAGGAAAATATCAAATGAAAAGTTATCCTTTGATTAAAATGATTTTGTTATGTTCTACCATTGTTCTCACTTCTTGCACTTACGCGACCAAGCTTGGTGATAAGCTGTTCCCCGATTCAGAATTCAATACTTTAGTTGTCAAAGCCGATGCGGCCATGCAAGATGAACAATGGGTAAAGGCTGCAGAACTATATAAAAAAGCAGGTCATCTTAAACCGGATGGCATGGCTCTCAAGTTAAAAGAGGCAAAAGCCTATCAATATGATGGGAAGTTTTTCCTAGCATTCAATACCTATCAAGTTATCATTGACGCAAAATTGCCAGCTAGTGAAGCGAATAAAAGAATTGAAAAAGCTGCAAAAGATAATCAAATTAAATTTGGTTTTAAGATTGCGCCTAGTGATGTTAAGGCAGATCAAGTAAAAGAGCCCCTAAATCAAGAGGTGCTTCAAAAAGATGAAGTCATCGAAGAGAAGTTGATTGAAGAGCCCCCCGCTATTTCAGAGCATTCACTGAGTTTAGAAGAGGTCATGGCACCTCCCGAGCAAGTTAAAGCTTTTGCGGAGGATACGAATAAATCTGTCTTGGAAGCGCTTAACGCTTGGGCGGGTGCGTGGGAGACTAAAAACTTGACGAAGTATTTTGCCCACTATGTCGATGATTTTGCCGGGGACCTTCCAAATGCTAAAGCGTGGCGTCAGTCTAGAAAGATTAAAATATTGCACAGTCCGCGCATTAAAGTCAGCCTGTCAGAAATTCAAGTGCTCAGGCACCAAGGGACGGTCGAAGTTACTTTTAAGCAAAATTATGAGTCTGCGACCTATCAGGATATCGGACGCAAGACCTTGGTCATGAAATATTTAAAAGGACGTTGGCTCATCAAGAAAGAGTTATTTAACCAAAGATATGAATAAAGAAGATCAACATTTAATTGAAAGTCGTCTTTCATCCGAATTGGTTTTGGATGGGGGATTTCTAAAAGTCAAACGCGACCAAGTGCTTTTACCAAGTGGCAACCAAAGTCAGCGAGAGTTCATTGTGCATCCAGGGGCGGTGCTAATTATTCCAATGCTTGATAATGGAAATTTGCTGCTTGAGCGCCAATTCCGCTATCCCTTAAACCGTGTATTTGTTGAATTGCCAGCAGGCAAGATCGACCCTGATGAAGATCTGCTATTCACTGGTCAACGAGAGCTGCTCGAAGAAACAGGCTATGTCGCAAAAGAGTGGATGTATCTTGGACACCAACATCCATGCATCGGTTACTCTGATGAAGTGATACACATGTTCTTGGCCAAGGGCTTAGAGGAACGTGACACAAATTTTGATGAGGATGAAGCAATCGAGTTAATTGAGGCAAGCTTAGATGATTGTTTGCAAATGGTCGCCACTCAACAAATTACTGATGGTAAAACCGTTTTAGCCTTGATGTATGTTGAGAAATATTTGCAAGGGATTTGGCCAGCCGTATCTCTGAATGCGCAAGGTTAAAGGCCAAGCGTTGGTAGATAAAGTGCTCATTGTTGGTTGTGGTGATTTAGGCCTTGAGCTTGCGCACCAACTTCAATCACATGGCTTAACGCCTATCGGTTTGCGCCGATCTTTACATTCAGATTCTTCATTTGAGTGCATTCAAGCCGACGTGACTGAGCCAAGTTCATTGTTGAGTCTTTCAAGGCTAGATCCTGATTTTCTTGTTTACTGTGTCGCGGCGAGTGCGCAGACCGATGAAAGTTATCGCCAGCATTATGTCGAAGGCTTGCGCAATGTGCTCAATGCACTCAATGACGCGAGCAATCTCAAGCACGTATTTTTTGTTTCTAGCACCAGAATGTATGGCCAAAGAACGGGTGCCTTGCTCGATGAAAACACCGTTCCGCAAGAGATAGATTTTGGTGGTCAGCGACTATTGGAAGCGGAAGACTTGCTCAAGCAAGCTGGAAAATTGTGGTCGCACACAGCCTTAAGACTTACCGGTATTTACGGCCCTGGCAGAAATCGCATGATTCACTTGGCGGCTAATCCATCTCATTGGTCTCTACAAAATACGTTTTCCAATCGCATTCATCGCGATGATGCCGCAGCATTTATTGTGCACTTGATTCAAATGTTTCTGAATACTCAGCCCATTGAAGATTGCTATGTGGTCACAGATAACAGCCCGGTTTCTCAATATGAAGTATTGCTGTGGATAGCCGCGCAAATGGGCATAGAGATTGAGAGTGATATGCCCGATATTGTTGGTGGCAAACGCATGTCGAATCAGCGCATGTTGTCGACAGGGTTTAGTTTGAAATATCCTGATTACAAAGCTGGCTATTTAGCTATGCTCAACACGGCTTGAGATCCCAAAGCCACACGCTCTAGCAATTCATCTAAATCTAGCGCTGTTGTAAATGGATTCATGAGTGTCGTGCGTAACCAAGTGACGCCATGCAAATTCACTTGGGTAATATGGAATGCGCCGCTTTGAATAATGTGCTGGCGAATAGCACTTTGGTGATTGTTGATGGCTTCTTGGCTTAATTTTTTATTCAAAAACCTAAAACACACAATATTCGTTTCAGGCTTCATCAGTAATTCAAAATTAGCGCGTTTCTGAATTTTTTCGGCAAAGACTTTAGCTTTAGCAAACGCTTCATCCACCAATGCACCCATGCCTTCAGTACCGTATAAAGAAAATGCGGCCCAAAGTTTGAGTGCCATCATGCGCTTGGTACATTCCAAAGTACGGTAGCTGAGATTAAAGGCCTCGTCTTCATGATTGTCTCCTTGGAATAAATACGAGGCATCTTGGCTAAAGGCGGCGTAGCTATGTTGCTCATTTTTGAATAGCACGGCTGAAACTGCCGCTGGCATATACATTAATTTATGCCCATCCCACACCACGGAATCAGCCAGCGCAATGCCCCTTAATTTTTCACGATGATTCTCTGAGAGGAGAGCGGAAGCGCCATGTGCGCCATCCACATGAAACCAAAGCTCATGCGCTTGGCAATACTCGCCAATGGCTTGCAGCGAGTCGATGCTGCCTGTGGGGGTGCATCCTGTATTAGCGACCACAGCGATAATGGTTTCTTTATTTTCTAAACAAGTTTGATGCGCATTTTTAAGCGCGTGTAAATCTAATCTACCACTTTTATCAGTTGCGATTTTAATGACGCTATCACTACCTAGCCCCATTATCCCGGCGGCACGTGAAACGGAATAGTGCGCATGTTCTGAAGCAAGAATTTTTAAGGGTGAATGCTTGGTAATGCCATCTTTCCAGATATTAGAGGATGGATTCGCTTTGCTTGTGCTGACTTGCCTAGCCACTAACAAAGCGGTGAGATTGGCCTGCGCGCCACCGGAAGTCAATACGCCACCAGCATTGTTCCAAGGATGCTCATCAATCAGTGCACATAGCCAACGAACCACTTGACGTTCTAACATGGTGGCACTGGGACCCGCTTCATAAACTGCCATCGCTTGATTGGTGAGCGATGCGACTAAATCGCAAAGCGCTGCCATCGGCAATGGGCAAGCCACTTGATGACCCATATTGTGTGGATGGTGGATGGCTAAGTTGTTGGGGAGAATTTCTTGGTTTAACTTTTCTAATAAACCTTGCGGATTAATGGTCGATTTCTGAGGTAATGGCACATGCCAATGTTGATCTTCAACGTTTGGCACTTTCCAATTTAAGACTTTTGAAGTGCCAGAGATATTCGCTTCTAAATGCGCTGCCAATAAATCAATCAATTGATGACCTGTTTCAGCAAATTGCTGCGCATCAAACATTTCAGCGATGATGGGGTTGCTATGTTTCATTTAACTATTCAGGCTTCTTACTTTAAACCAGCCAGTAATGCTCATGCGTTCTCGGTTGGCGGGTAAGACTTCATGTAGGAAATCGCTCGATAAAAACACCACCATCTTGCCTGCTTGGGGAGTGATGTCAATAAAACGAGTGGTGTCATTTTTATCAAGATACATTCTCAGCTGACCGCCATCTTCAGCTTTCCAATCGTCATTGAGATATAAAATAGAGCTGATTTTACGTTCTGATTTGCCAATGAATTGGTCGAGATGTTTTTGATAGCCTGCGCCAGGCGGGTAAATTGCAAAGTGACTTTCAAGCTCAAATAAGCCTAAGAAAAATGCTTGGTTGATTGCCTGTTGTAATGCCGTCATAGCATTGAGATAAACCATCTCAGCTGCGTTTGCATTGCTTGCCTCCATCCAATGAATAAAATCACCACGAAGTGTTGAGTTTTCTAGTTTTGCAACACCAGTCGTTGCCTGGAGCATCTCGCCTGCGCTTTGCAAAGATTTTGCCTGTTTGGCCATTGCTTCTATCTCTTCAGAGCTTATAAAGCGCTCAATGACCGAATAACCTTGTTGTGCGATATTTTCAATAATAGTAGAAATGGAATTATGTAGATTGGAGGATGACATATATTTATTATAGCTTGATGTGGCATAAGCTTCATTTGCTTAATCAAGGTCAATGCGCTAGAATTCGCACCTCTTTTTGAAAAGACAAATAGGCGGTTAGCTCAGTTGGTTAGAGCGCTTGGTCGACATCCAAGAGGTCACCAGTTCGAATCTGGTACTGCCTACCAAATATGATAAACCCTTGATGCAAAATAAAGTTAAACAATATTGGTGGAATGAGCGGCCAAATTTCGGTGATGCATTAGCCCCTAAAATTACAGAGTTTGTTCTAGGGAAGCAGGTCGAGTGGGCCTCTCCATCCGAATGTCAGCTATTTGGATTGGGCTCTAATTTAGAAAAGATCATAGATCAAACTTTTATCGAGTCCAGAGGCAATGTTGTGGTCTGGGGCACCGGTTTGATCGCCCCAAAATCATCGTCCATGGCAAACTCAAAACTTAAAATACTTAGCCTCAGGGGACATTTTAGTTCAATTTGCTTAGATTGCAAGAATTTAGTTGTTGGAGATCCCGGACTTTTAGTTAGGGAAATGTACCCTGAATTATTACTGCAAAAGAAAGAATTTGAAGTATGCTTAATTCTTCATCATACACAACATTTAAATAATAATTGGCGTAATAAGCTTAAAGATAATGGTATTCATTTTTTTTCAGCAGGCACAAACGACTATGAGTCCTTGATAGAATCTATTGCTAAATCAAAATTAGTCTTATCGTCAAGTTTGCATGGTCTGGTTATAGCCGATTCTTTGGGTGTGCCCAACGAGTGGATGAACTCTTATGGAATACATAGGGCAAATAGATTCAAATTCCATGATTACGCAAGTGCAATCGGTAGAGCGATCAATACACCTTTTCTCTTTAGTGATATTAACAGAGCATTAAGGCGTGCTCAGACTGCATCACGTGACTACATGAAGAATATTGATGATATAAATAAAAACTTAAAGAGCGTGCTTAGATCGCATTATTCATAGTGGACTTTCCTTGCGAAATAAAAGTTATTTTAAGAATAAATTCATAAATTATGAGCTCATATATTCTAAAATTACGTGAACTTATAAACAATCCTGAGCGGTTGGACAACAGCCTTGAGTGGGTTTTTTTGGACAATGCAGAACCGCCAAATATATTAATATACGGCGAAAGGCTAGGCCTAGAGGCCCTCAAAACCCCCAATTTTAAAGCAGTTGACTTATTTAAGTATTGGCGAGTGCTTGCCCAAGCGCCAGAGGGTCATTTAGAGGCAATGGAAATCTACTTTGATCGTGCGCCGACAATTCTTCACGGTGAGCAACATTTTGCTGCTAGAAGATTTTTTTCGCCTACTTATAGAAGAATTGAAAAAGATTTTCATAATTGGATAGATAGCTTTACCGAAGATTTTTTTAATGCTCATAATCAAATTGATAAAATTAATCCACTCTGCCTAGCCAGAGATTACGTACAAAAAGTTACAAGTAGGATAATTGCTCAAGATTTAAACGTTGAAGATCATGAGTTACCATATATGCCAGGCGAAGTACTTCAAATGATAACCACCCTAAAAGCTCTCGAAGAATATAATCAAAGACTTAATGTCCTTGTAGATTTTATCCAAAGAAAACTTAAAATTAGCGGGCGTAACCCAGATGAAGCATGGGCGATTGTTTCAACCACTGTTATGGGGACTGAGCCACTTCTGGCTGCGCTTGTATTTGCTCTAATGTTGCCAACAAATGACTTGGTGACATGGGATTCAGAAAGGTTAATGAGTGAGTCTAAGCCAATTAGTGTTTTAGGCAGAGAGGCGGTTTGTGACTTCGAGATTAGTAATATGCTTTTTAAAAAAGGCCAGAAAGTGCAAGTTACAACAGATTTAATTAGAAACCCATCTGTTAATCTAAAGTCTCCTCAGCAAACAATTCCATTTGGAATAGGTGTTCATATATGTCCTGGTAAGAAGATATCATTAATTGTAGCAGATGCTTTTTTAATTAAATGGGCCAATACAAAAGAAATGCATAGCAAATTAAATAGAGTAGAATTCTTTAGAGATTTTGTATTACGTGCGAAGTAAAAAAATGAGCAACTGCATAACTCAAGAAACTAGAAACAGTTTATTAAATATCATCAAAAGCCTCCTGCTCTCTGATTTACCTATTGAAAAAATAGAATCTATGGCGCTTGTAGAGCTTGGTGTAGATTCAATGGTGCTTCTCCAAATTTCTTTTGAATTTGAAAATATGTACTCACTGAAAATTGATATTGATAACATTAGTTCTGATGCAACAATTGGTAGCATGATTGACAATCTTATTAGCAATTCCGAATAGCTAATATTTAAAATAACATGCAATATTCAAGTGTCCACCATATCTTTGGCATAATGCTCAATGGCAAAGTCAATCATTACAGCAGTCATGACGATATAGGGTTAAATATTCAGAGTGCTAATCTGAATATTTGGAAAATGAAGAAAATATTCACTTTGTTTTCACTTCATCTGCAACTTTGGGGTAACCGTCGTCCCCA
>CAMCTR010000061.1 GCA_945878605.1 Candidatus Methylopumilus universalis
ACTTGAAAACAGTGAAGTAACTGCACTTGCCTCTAACCTAAACTTTGAAATCACTGCTGGTGCCTGGATAAATAACGACCTCAATGCAAATCAACGTGAGATTGATGCGCTTAAAGCAAAAATTAAAAATTACCCCCATATCGAACGCGCCATTGTAGGCAACGAGTCATTACTTCGTGAAGATGTGACCCCAGAAGATCTCATGAGCTATTTAGATGAGGTACGCTCAAAAACGACCTTGCCGATATCAACGGCAGAGCCTTGGCATATTTGGCTAAAAAACCCAGAGCTAGTTAAACATGTTGATTACATCGCTGTTCATCTTCTTCCTTACCACGAAGGCCTTGCTGTAGAAGATGCTGTAGATTATGCATTTACGCGCTACCAGGAGCTGATGGACACTTACCCGCGCAAAAAGATTGTGATTACGGAAATTGGCTGGCCTAGCCATGGCCCAACAATCGGCGCTTCTGTTGCTTCAGACGTCAATCAAGCGCGTTTTGTACGTGAATTTTTAGCGAAAACCGCACGTAAAAATTACGACTATTACCTCATGGAAGCCTTTGACCAGCCTTGGAAACAAAAACTAGAAGGCTGGGCTGGACCATATTGGGGAATGTTTGATGCAGAACGCAATCTGAAATACTCACTTCAAGGTGCTGTAGCCAAAGATGACCGTTGGGAAGAAAAAGCATTATGGGCAAGCTTAATCGCCTTCTTTCCTATCCTTTTTATTGCTTATCGCTTTAGACATTGGGGCTCAGGCGGTCGCTTCTCTATGGCTATCTTGCTTCAAGCTTGTATTACTACCCTAGTCGTCGCATGGAATTTACCTGGTGATTACTACTACACTTTGCGTGATTTTGTGGTGCTGATTGCGTTGATTATCGGCATGGGGCTTACCTCTGCAGTCCTGATGATCTATGGGGTAGAGTTTAGTGAAGTCATGTTTAAAAGAAAATGGAATCGTACTTTTAAACGCGCAATTCCTGTGGCTACTCAACAAGAATTGTTTGTTTCTATCCACCTTGCTTGCTATAACGAACCACCTGCGATGGTCATTACAACCATTGAAAGTCTAGCTAAGCTCAATTACACAAACTATGAAGTCATTGTGGTGGATAACAACACCAAAGACGAAGCCAAATGGAAACCCATTGAAGAATATATGGCAAAGATGCCTGATAACTTCCGTTTCTTCCATTTGCCGCAATGGCCTGGCTTTAAAGCAGGCGCACTGAACTTTGCCCTTGAGCAGACCAACCCAAAAGCTGAAGTTGTTGGTGTGGTGGATGCTGATTACGAAGTTACGACAGATTGGCTTTCTGATCTAGTCCCGCATTTTGCTGATGCTAAAGTTGCCGTGGTTCAAGCACCTCAAGCACATCGTGATTGGGAACATAACTTCTTCCGCCGCATGAGCAATTGGGAGTTTGAAGGATTTTTCCGTATTGGCATGCACCACAGACATGAGCGCAATGCATTAATTCAGCACGGAACAATGACACTGGTTCGTTCCCGCCCATTGGTAGACTTAGGTAAGTGGTCAGAATGGTGCATATGTGAAGATACGGAGTTGGGTTTACGTTTGCTAGAAAACGGCTATGAACTTCGCTACATAGACGATACCTTTGGGAGAGGGCTAACCCCTTCAGACTTTAAAGCTTTGAAGTCACAGCGCTTCCGTTGGGCTTTCGGTGCGATGCAAATCCTAAAGCGACACTTCCCTAAATTGATTGGCGACTCAACGCTGACATTTGGTCAACGCTATCACTTTTTAACAGGCTGGTTTGGCTGGCTTGGTGATGCATTACAGCTTATCTTCACCATCGGCTCTATCGCGTGGACAGCAGCGATGTTATTTGTACCGAGTGCATTTAGCTTGCCAGTATCCATCATGATTACGCCTATTCTGTGCTTCTTAGTCATTAAAGCAGCACTTGGCCCCATCCTTTATCGCAAGACCATGAATTGCAGCTGGAAAGATATCTTTGGGGCATCACTTGCGAGTTTAGGTCTATCTCATGCAATAGCTCGAGGCGTAATGATGGGCATCATTAAAAAAGATGGAGTATTCAAGGTGACCGCAAAAGGCAAAGTGACCATCAATAAACTGCAGATTTTGAATCCAATTATTGAAGAAGTTACTTTACTGGCGTTGCTGATTATTTGCGGCTTTGCTATGTTGATTTCTCGGGGCTTTACTAATCTAGATGCGCAACTTTGGGTCACCATGTTAGCTTTGCAAGCACTGCCTTACGGAAGTGCTTTAGCCTGTCAGATTATTGCGCAGCGTCCTGACGAATCAGTCAAGTAATTAAGTTTTAGATGCAGATAACAAGGCTGCGCCAACAATGCCAGCCTTGTCGCCTGTAGAGGATATTTCGACTTGAACGCGACCGCGAAGTACAGAAATAAGATCTGCGTTAAATTGTTGATTAAAACTAGTTTCCATTAAATGCCATGCTTGGCTAACACCACCGCCAATCAATACCCGCTTAACATCCAGCACTTTTAAGATATGCGCTAAACTCTGCGCCAAAGCGATTGCGGCGATTTCATAGGCTTGTTTGGCATTTGCATCACCTTGCGCTGCGTGTTCAGCTATTTCGTGTGCCGCTAGATAATGCCCTGATAATTCCTCGTAGCTTTTGCTAATGCCTGTGGCGGATGCATATTGCTCTAAACATCCATGGTTACCACATCCGCATAATCTGCCATTAGGCGTTGTGATGATATGCCCTACTTCCATCGCAAAGCCATGTTCTCCTGCAACAGCCTTACCAGCCTGAATTAAACCACCACCAACGCCAGTGCCCAAGCCCATAAAAATCAAACCATCTGAGACTGGGATTTGCATCAACTGATACTCGCCATAGGCCGCAGCCAAAGCATCGTTTTCAACGATTACGGGACGCTTAATGACCTCAGATAAATCGCCCGCCAGATTCACATTCAACAAACCGGGCAAATTGGGAGATTGAGCTACATGACCGTTAAGTGGATCAATAAAGCCAGGAAAACCAATGCCAATTGACTCAACTTGAGGGTATTGGCTTAGCGCTCCATTCAAAATCTCGGCAGTCGCGGCAATGATTTTTTGCCAGGCAATATCAGCTGAATTGGTTTTACAGAGATTAGCGAAATCAGCATAGTTACGCGTTTCGTGAATAATCTTTAAGCCATCCACGACGCCTACACGCAAATTAGTACCGCCAATATCAACCCCAATCCGAAGTGCCATCCTTAGCCTCTCAGCCCATTTGGGTTGCGTTTATTATGCAAAATGGAATGCGCTAGCGTTTGAGTCATTCCATCTTCCAACTGCGTCCAGTTAAAACGCCAGTGCCAATTACCATCTATCGTCCCTGGCGTATTCATACGGTCATCAGTGCCAAGCTTCAAGATATCTTGCATAGGAATAATCGCCAACGTCCCATTGCTTGCGAGTGCCATATCGATGAGTACCAAAGGCATTTCCATCGAATCCCCTTTTGCATAGCCGTGTTCATTTAAGTAACGATGAAAAACCGTTTTTTGATCTTCATTCAGGCATTGATACCAACCCAAGCTAGTATCGTTGTCATGCGTGCCTGTATAGACAACACTGTTTTCAGTGATTTTTTCAGGTAGATATGGATTTTCATCGCTGCCATCAAACGCAAATTGCAGAATTTTCATGCCGGGTAAATCAAATTTCTCACGGAGTGCATTCACTTCATCTGTAATAATGCCTAAATCTTCAGCCACCAATGTAATGAGCGGCAAATGTTTAATAATGGCGTCTAGCAAGGCCTCACCTGGGGCTAGCTCCCATGCGCCATTGATGGCAGTTGGTTCTTCTGCAGGAATCTCCCAAGCCGCTTCTAGCCCTCTAAAATGGTCGATGCGCACCATATCAAATAATGCGTTTTGGGTGCGCATACGCGCTAGCCACCACTTAAAGCCATCTGCTTGCATGACTGGCCAGTTGTAATGTGGATTGCCCCATCGCTGTCCAGTTTCAGAGAAATAATCAGGCGGAACGCCAGCCACGAAGGTCATATTCAAATCCGCATCTAATTTAAATAGTTCAGGCTGCGCCCAAACATCAGCGCTATCGTAAGAGATGAAAATCGGAATATCGCCAAACAAGGCAATGTTCTGGCTATTGGCATACTCTTTTAATGCATGCCATTGCTCAAAAAATATGAACTGCTTAAATTTCTCCAGCGCAATATCATCGGCAAAGTCTGATTGCGCCTGTTTAATTGCATCAAGTTTACGCAATTTAAGGATATCAGGCCAATCGCACCAAGAAACATGCTGATAATGCTTACGCAACGCGATAAACAAAGCAAAGTCATCTAACCAATGGGCTTGTTGCTTAATGAAGCGCGCAAAGTTAGTTTGCGCCTGTGGCGTATTAATACGATTAAAATTCTCAAAAGCCACTTCAATTAATGTAGTTTTGTCAGCCACAGAATCGATATCGCTTTGCGATAACCAACCTTGTTGCTTTAGGGTATTCAAACTTATGAGATATGGATTGCCAGCATGAGCTGATAAGCATTGATATGGCGAGCCATCCGCATGCGTCATATTGAGCGGTAAAGTTTGCCAAACCGATGCGCCAACTCGCGATAGAAAGTCTACGAATTTAAACGCATCCTGACCCAAATCTCCATGCGGCAAGGAGGTGATGTGCAATAAGACGCCAGCGCGTCTTTGCTTAAGTACGTGAGGGATATAAGCCAACTTATTCGCCCTCTTGCCCGCGGCGCATAGTGCCACACACTACAGGCTCACCACCGCCAACGCTAATTGGCTTACTTAGTGATTTTGGTGCGGGCGCTTTTAATAAGCGATATAGATTGCTTAGGTTACGACGATATAGTCTATCGAAGCTACCAACACTCACTGATGAGTTGTAATCACCAAACCACCAGAACCAATCCGACCCCTCACAAATAGAGAGTTGATGCTCGCAAGCTGCGATTTCATTCGTATTCAAGATGCCAGACTGCATGACTTCATCGTATTTTTTCTTGGCATCACACAATAAATCCCAACCTAAATTCTTATCAGGCGAGCCTATCCAAGTGCTAAAGCTACCGTACACCCAACTGCCTGCTGCAATTTGCGGCAAAGCCGTGAATGGCTTTTTAGTTTTAGCCACAATCTCACTAAAAGTTGTCATCTCAATATCAGGATGAGAACACAAAGCTTCGTAAAGCTCACTCAGAAAGTAAAAGGCGTTGTATGGATAATATTCCCAAGCGTTTTCACCGTCTAAAATCACGCTAACTACTCGGCTATCGGGGGTATCATTATTAGTATGTATCGCTTCAAGTGAGCTGATGAAGTCTGCTACTGCTTCGCTGGCATGCAGTTTGGAATACTCAAATCCTATCTTGTCAGAGAGATTGTCATCTCTAAAAAAGCAGACAATCTCATCCCTACCATTGCTAACTCGATAGGGTTGATACAGGTAATCATGTCGACTTGGAATTTCACCCGCGTCAGAAGATTTGTAAAGGCTGTTGGCCAACACACCCTCCCCCGTTGCAGCCCACTTAACGCCCTGCTCAGCCATCAGCAACAAGCCAGCTTGTGAAACGCCCCCCTCTGCCGGCCACATGCCCACAGGGGTTTTACCAAAGCGTTTCTCATGGGTGATTTGTGCAGATTCAATATGCGCTTTCGCTCTAATTCTTCCGCCTGGATAGCTTTGACATGATGGCAATGGTGCAAATGGCATGGCATCACGCGTGGATTTAAAATCCAACAACAAAGGCAAGATGGGATGGTAGTGCGGCGTGGTGGATATCTCGATCTGTCCTGCGTTCTGTAACTTTTTGTAGCGCGGGATTAAAGCGCTGATCAAGTCGCCAATCAGTGCAAATAAAGTATGTCTTTCTTCAACGGTAAACTGACTGCCCTTTTCCATTAAAGCTTGAACTAAGGTATTGTTTCGGCGAATACTTTCGCCCGTCCAGGCAAGGTGGTACCAGACCAACAAGTCCGCCATATATTGGCCAGACAGATAGTTGGATGCCGTAGAACCCTGCACACGCAGTGCGTTATAGATATTAAGTAGACGCTGATAATGCGCAAATGGCTCCAACATCTTTTCGTGATGGCTCTTAAAGCAACTATCAACGATTAAGCAACGTTCTTCGTTAGACAGGTACTCAAGATCTTCACGCACAAGCAATGCGAGCAATGGGTCCCTAATGTGGTTAGTCTTGAACTGGTCAGTGTAATCTTCTAGCTGATCCAATAACACAGGCACAAAGTTAAACGTGACACGTGCCTTAGGATTGGCTTCCAAGTGATACGCCATGTCCGTGTAATCCTTCATGGCGTGTAGGTAAGTCCAAGGTAATACGTATTGCCCTGTAATCGTGTCCCGATAATCGGGTTGGTGCATATGCCAATACATATTGAGGTAAAGCTTAGGTTGCACCGCTGACATTATGGTCCTTCTAGTTAATTTATCTTATTCAGTTAGCAGGCGTGCCTAGCATGGCAGCCGTGACCAAAGTAATTCCTTTTTCTGACACATGGAATCGCTGACGATCCAATTCCAAATCAAACCCAATTTTCATGTCATCAGGAATAACGGCGCCTTTATCAATGACCACGCGCTTGAGTTTCACATGTCGGCCAATTTCCACTTGCGGTAAGATCACCGAGTCTTCAATTGAACTAAAACTGTGCACTCGCACGTTTGAAAAAAGCACAGACCGGTTGATATTTGACCCGCTAATAATGCAACCGCCAGAGACTAATGAATCCGTTGCTGTGCCACGTCTCCCCTCGTTATTAAACACAAACTTAGCCGGTGGCAATTGCTCTTGATAAGTCCAAATTGGCCAATCGCTGTCATACAAATTAAGCTCTGGCGTCACTTTAGTGAGTTCCATGTTCGCCTCCCAGTAAGCATCGACCGTACCAACATCACGCCAGTAGTAATCGCCCTTATCACCTCGCACACAACTATCAGTAAAGCGATGTGCATAAACACGATACTTATTGATGATTTGCGGAATAATGTCTTTACCAAAATCATGCTCAGATTTAGGGTCATCCGCATCACGAATTAATTGCTCGTATAAAAATGCCGCAGAAAACACATAAATACCCATACTAGCGAAGGCTTGCGTTGGGTCTTCAGGGAGCGAATCTGGATACTCAGGCTTTTCTTTAAAGTCAATCACACGGTCTTCTTGATCGACGCCAATAACGCCAAAAGCTCTCGCGTCATCAATCGGCACATTGATACAAGCCACCGTCATATCCGCTTGATTGCGCACATGAGAAGCCAACATCTGGCCGTAGTCCATTTTGTAGATATGGTCACCCGCTAGAATCAGCACGTACTCAGCGCGAATATTGCGAATAATGTCTAAGTTTTGAAATACGGCATCAGCAGTACCTTTGTACCACTGCTCCTCAATGCGCTGTTGTGCGGGCCATAGCTCAACGAACTCATTAAACTCCCCGCGCAAGAAACCCCAACCGCGCTGAATATGCTGCATCAAGCTATGGGATTTATAGTGCGTCGCAACGCCAAGACGGCGAATGCCAGAGTTAATACAATTCGATAAAGGGAAATCAATAATGCGGAACTTGCCACCAAATGGTACCGCTGGCTTTGCACGCAGATCCGTCAGGTCTTTTAATCGACTCCCTCGACCGCCAGCCAAGATGAGCGCGACTGTGTTTTTGGTAAGGTTACTAACAAAACGTGTTGAAGAAATCTCTTGCTGCATGACTCACCCCTATTTTTATAGTTGCATACTGGACATTCACTAGAACCCACCCATAAATGCGCGTGAATACCTAACGTGTTTATGCGGTATATTGTTTCTTCTAGGCTC
>CAMCTR010000062.1 GCA_945878605.1 Candidatus Methylopumilus universalis
GTTGACGTCATCGAGTTACTCGTCAAAGAAGGCGACACCGTTGCAAAAGATGACTCACTCATCACTTTAGAATCAGACAAAGCGTCGATGGACATTCCAGCGCCATTTGGTGGCGTAGTCAAAAGCATCAGCATGAAAGTGGGCGACAAGGCTGCACAAGGTGGTTTGATTTTGACGCTAGATGCCACTGAAGATGCCACTGCAAAAAAACCTGCTGCACAACCAAGCACAACGCCAGTGGTAGCGACTGTAACGGTTGACGAAAAACCAGTCGCCATTCCAGAGCCATCCCGCCCTGTGCCTGAAGTACCGAAAGTCATTCAGCCACAAGCAACGCCTAATCCTATTGGCGCCAGCGCTTTAGCGGCAGATGGCAAGCTGGCACATGCAAGCCCGTCCGTGCGTAAGTTCGCACGTGAACTCGGCGTCAACTTAAGCTTGGTCCGCGGCTCAGGCACAAAAAATCGCATTAGCCAAGAAGACGTGCAAACCTTTGTCAAAGGCGAGCTTGCTAAGCCTCGTTCAGAAAACATGGGCTCTGGTTTGACCACATTGGCGATGCCAGTAATTGATTTCAGCCAATTTGGCGAAATTGAACACAAACCACTTTCACGCATCAAGAAATTATCTGGCGCAAACTTGCACCGCAACTGGGTGACTGCACCGCACGTGACGCAGTTCGACGAAGCTGATATTACCGACTTGGAAGATTTCCGTAAGTCGATGTTTGCTGACGCTGAAAAACGCGGCGCTAAATTAACGCTACTCGCTTTCTTGATGAAAGCGGTTGTGAATGCGCTTCGCACTTATCCAAACTTTAACGCTTCGCTTTCTACAGATGGTGATAGCTTAATTTTGAAAAACTACTTTAATGTAGGCTTTGCTTGTGACACACCAGATGGCTTGGTCGTGCCGGTGGTGCGCGATGTGGATAAAAAAGACGTCCTTGATATTGCGCGCGACTTAGCTGACTTATCTGGCAAAGCCCGTGAACGTAAATTAAAGATTGAAGAAATGCAAGGCGGTTGCTTCACCATTTCCAGCCTAGGCGGAATTGGCGGTACCATGTTTACGCCAATTATTAATTGCCCGGAAGTGGCGATTTTGGGGGTATCTCGATCTTCATTCCAACCTGTTTACAACAAAGAAACAAGCGGCTTTGAGCCACGCCTAATCTTGCCGATGTCTCTTTCATACGACCACCGCGTGATTGACGGTGCAGATGGCGCGCGCTTCACTAGCCACTTGCGCATGATGTTATCTGACGTTCGTCGCTTGTTACTTTAAGGGGTTGGTATGAGCAATTTAATAGAAGTTATCGTCCCTGATATTGGCAACTTCGATAGCGTTGACGTTATTGAAGTTTTAGTCAAAGTAGGCGACACCGTTGCAAAAGAAGATTCTTTAATAACGCTTGAATCAGACAAAGCATCGATGGATATTCCATCTTCAGATGCTGGCGTGGTTAAAGAAATTAAAGTTAAAGTAGGCGATAAAATTGCAAAAGGCTCGCCCATTTTAGTGCTTGAGGCCGAAGCCGCTAGCGCAACTCAAACAGAAGCGCCGAAAGCTGAAACACCAAAAGCTGAAGCTTCGCCTGCAACACCTGAAAGCCAGCCTGAAGTCTCAGCACCAACGCCAGCTGCGCCAAAAGGCGACAACGACGTGACATGCGAACTGGTCGTTTTAGGCTCAGGTCCTGGTGGCTACACTGCCGCTTTCCGTGCAGCTGACTTAGGCAAAAAAGTTGTACTCATTGAGCGTTATTCAACGTTAGGTGGTGTTTGCTTAAATGTGGGTTGTATTCCATCTAAAGCACTTTTACACACAGCCAAGGTAATTACTGAGGCAGAAGAAACAGCCCATCACGGCGTGAGTTTTGGCAAACCAAATGTTGATCTTGAGCAACTTCGCTCATGGAAAGCCAACGATGTGGTGGCTAAACTCACTGGCGGCTTATCAGCCATGGCGAAACAACGTGAAGTGACCGTGGTGCAAGGCTTAGGTAAATTTACCAGCCCTAACCAAATTGCTGTCACAGGCGCAGATGGCAAAGTCACCAAAGTAGGGTTTGAAAACGCAATTATTGCCGCTGGCTCACAAGCGACTAAATTTCCTGGCGCGCCGGATGATGATCGCATTATGGATTCAACTGGCGCCTTAGCCTTGGCTGATATCCCAAAACGCATGCTTGTGATTGGCGGCGGTATTATCGGCCTTGAAATGGGGACAGTTTATGATGCCCTTGGTTCAAAAGTCAGCGTGGTTGAATTTACTGATGGCCTCATTCAGGGCTGCGACCGCGACCTAGTGCGTCCATTACAAAAACGGATGGAAAAGCGCTTTGAAGCGATTATGCTCAACACCAAAGTAGCGAACATCGAAGCCAAAAGTGATGGCATTCATGTGCGCTTTGAAGGTGTGAATGGTAATACCGATGCACCCAAAGGCGTGGAAGTTTACGACCGGGTATTGGTGTCAATTGGTCGTCGTCCGAACGGCCTCAATATCGGTGCTGAGCATGCAGGTGTAGCTGTTGATGAACGCGGCTTCATCGCTGTTGACAAACAGATGCGCACCAACGTGTCGCATATCTTCGCGATTGGCGATATTGTCGGTCAACCAATGCTCGCGCATAAAGCAACTCACGAAGGCAAAGTTGCGGCAGAAGTCATCGCTGGCCTTAAGGTTGAATTCCAAGCGATAGCAATTCCGTCAGTGGCTTATACCGACCCAGAAATTGCTTGGGCAGGCATGACAGAAATCGAAGCAAAAGCAAAAGGCATTGCTATCGAAAAAGCAAGCTTCCCATGGGCGGCAAGTGGACGTGCACTTGCTGTTGCTAGAACAGAAGGCATAACAAAGCTCATTTTTGACAAAGACACACACCGTGTCATTGGCGCTGGCATTGTTGGCGTTAATGCTGGGGAACTCCTTGCAGAGGCTGTCTTAGCGATTGAAATGGGCGCGGATGCGCACGATTTGGGCTTATCAATTCATGCGCACCCAACGCTTTCAGAAACTGTCTGCTTTGCGGCTGAAATGAAGGAAGGCACGATTACTGATTTGTATATTAAGAAACGGTAATTTAAGTTAGCAAAAAAAGGAGGCTTCGACCTCTTTTTTAATGCGCTAAATCATTTTTGTAAGCATCAGGTTTTGCATGGAGAAGTTCATTTCTCCATGCCTGAAGGCGATGAAACTGTTGGCAAGACTTGCATTTGGGAATCACTTAGTATTTGTAGTTTTTCGGGCTGAATTTCTGGTAATGCTTGATGCCCGCTAGTTGCGGACAAATCCGCCGATTGAAAGTAGGCAAAAATAATAATGTTTAATAAAACTAAAAGAATCACACTACGCTTCATAATTTTGCACTCTCCATCAAGAACAAACCTTCTAAAACTAAGTGCTCAGCCAGCACAGGCTTTGCGCCAAACACTTGCGTCAAAATCGGCATCAGCATGGCTGCATCACCGCCCGTAATCACAACGGTTGGCACATCTTGGCAATACGATTCCAACTTATCCGCCTGCATCATAATCGCGCCAACTATCGCGCTTAAAACGCCGCTGGCACTTGCATCAGCGGTGCTGAGCGGGAATGTTTTCACTTGACCATTTTGTGGACTCACCGCCGCTGTATTTTGCAGCAAAGCGTTTTGCATCATGCTAAAGCCTGGCACGATTAAGCCGCCTATAAAAGCATTTTGATAAATCGCATCAGTGGTCAGCGCCGTACCCGCGTTCACCACCAAACAAGCAGGCTGATTGAGATAACGCTTAAAAGCCGCCACCAGCGCGGCCCAGCGGTCAGCGCCTAAGGTTTCCGGCGCTTCATATTTATTGCTTAAGCCTAGCGTTTCAGCCTCGGCCTTTGCCCACACAACAGCAATCTCAGCTTTATTAAGCAAAGTTGTAATGCTTTTCGCAACCCCTTGACCTGCCACATTGGCGGCAACTGCATGCTTGCACGTTTGCCAGCTTGCTGGAATTTCAAACGCTGCAAGCTCAGCGTTTAAGCAAACGCCTGTGGCTTGAATGCGACCATCATCGGCAAACACCGCCCACTTGGTGCGCGTATTGCCCGAGTCTATTGCTAACATTACGCTTTACCTCTTTTCAACTTAAACCCCTCAAACTAATCTCACCCGCTGAAAAGCGCTGTTCGCCTTGCGGTGTTTTTACCAGCAAAATCCCATCGCTCGCAACGCCAATCACCTCGCCCAATACTTCACGCCCATCTGGCATGAGCATACGCACCGCTTGCTGATGATAAGCGTGATAGCTCAACCATTCGTCCCGCAAGGCTTCAAAGCCATTTTGCTCAAAGGCACTTAACACCTCAGCCATGTGTTTTAGCAACATGCCTAGTAAAAGATTAGGGTTCGCCGCTTCAGGCTTTACGCTATAAACATCAGTAAATGGCTGGTCAATATTCCGCGCCACATTTTCAGGTAAGTGCAGATTAATCCCCACACCAATCACCGCCGCACTTGGCCCATCCATGTCGCCTTGTAGCTCAATCAAAATGCCGGCTAATTTTTGCTTACTTGCTGACATTTCAATCAGTACATCATTCGGCCATTTGAGCTTTGCATTTGAAATACCTATTGCTTGAAATCCGCGGATTAACGCCACGCCCACCGCCAAACTCAAGCCAGAGAGGGCTGATGCGCCCATTTGAAACCGCCACAATAGCGAGAAAGTTAAGCTTGCGCCTAAACCAGCTTGCCAAGCTCGACCCCGGCGGCCTTTACCTGCAGTTTGTAATTCTGTCACCACGCAAGTGGCATGTGCCGCCGCATGCCCGCCCAGCATTTGCGCTTGGCTTTGGTTAGCTTTTTTCATTAAATAGGTATTGGTGGATTCTAGCGTGTCGTGCAACTCTAGCTTAAACCAAGCGCGCTCTTGGCCAATCGCATTTAGAATTGCTTCTTGATTGAGCATGGTAATGGGGTCGGGCAATTTATAACCTCTGCCCCGCACCGAAAACACCTCAACCCCCAATGCTTGCGCCTCTTGAATCGCACTCCAAACAGTGGTGCGCGTCACCTTAAAATGCTGAGCGATGTCCTCACCGGAGTGAAAGCGGCCGTCAGCGAGCAAGCGCAAAATTGGGAATGTCAGTGCATTAATCATATTGAAAGAGAGTTTAGCATGGCTTATCACTGGCATCATGAAGGAACACGCCACGCAAAGCCGCTCACAGTGTAAAATGTCGGCTAATCTATTTAATGAATTGACTATGTCATCAGAAAAAACACCAATTGCACCTGCTTCTAACTTTATTCGCGGCATTATTGACCGTGATTTAGCGCAAGGCAACCTCAATCAAGCCAGCGGTGCCAGCCGCCACTGGGCAGGCACTCCGGGCGACGCTGCACATCATGCCGCAGGCAAGCCTGATCCGGCAAAAATTCGTACACGCTTTCCACCAGAACCCAATGGCTATTTACATATTGGTCACGCAAAAAGTATTTGCTTGAATTTTGGTTTGGCGCGCGATTATGAGGGTGTTTGTCACATGCGCTTTGATGACACCAACCCCGAAAAAGAAGAACAAGAGTATGTGGATAGCATCACTGAAATGGTGCAATGGCTTGGCTTTGGCTGGGAGACTTTTGGTAAGTCACATTTATACTTCGCCAGTAATTACTTTGACTTAATGTATCAAGCGGCAGAAGCGTTAATCAACGCTGGTAAAGCTTATGTCGATGCACAATCTGCAGATGAAATGCGTATTAATCGTGGCACCCTCACTGAAGCTGGTAAAAATTCTCCTTGGCGTGACCGTTCCATTGAAGAAAATTTGAGCAAGTTTCGCGAAATGCGCGATGGCCAACATGATGATGGCAGTATGGTACTCCGTGCAAAAATCGACATGGCCTCACCTAACATCAACTTACGTGATCCAGCGATTTACCGTATTAAACGCGCACACCACCACAACACCAGCGACAAATGGTGCATCTATCCGATGTACACTTTTGCGCATCCACTGGAAGATGCGTTTGAAGGCATTACGCACTCCATTTGTACGCTTGAGTTTGAAGACCAACGTCCATTCTACGATTGGGTTTTAGAGCGATTAGCTGAAGCTGGCATGCTCGCGCACCCACTGCCAAAACAATATGAGTTTGCCCGTTTAAACCTCACTTACGTTGTGCTTTCAAAACGTAAGCTCATTGATTTGGTTGAAAATAAATATGTATCAGGCTGGGACGATCCGCGCTTACCAACACTCGCTGGCGCCCGTCGTCGCGGCTATACACCTGAAGGTTTCCGTTTATTCACTGACCGCATTGGCGTTTCAAAGTCAGACACGTGGATTGAATACACCATTCTTGAAGACTGCATGCGCGAAACGCTTAACCTTTCTGCCGAGCGCCGTATCGCAGTACTTGACCCCATTAAACTCGTGATTGATAACTACCCAGATGGTCAATCAGAAGATTGCTTTGCGCCTAACCACCCGCTCAAACCAGAGCTAGGTAAACGCACCGTGCAACTCACCAAAGAACTATGGATTGAGCGCGAAGACTTTATGGAAGAACCGAGTAAAGGTTTCTTCCGTTTAGTGCCTGATGGCTTAGTACGCTTACGCTATGGTTATGTGGTGAAATGCACAGGTTTTGACAAAGACGCCAACGGTAATGTCACCACCGTACACTGCGAATACCTGCCAGAGACAAAATCAGGCACCCCGGGCTCCGACAGCGTTAAAGTAAAAGGCAACATTCATTGGGTGTCTGCCGCACACGCCTATGCCGCTGAAATTCGCATGTACGACCGACTGTTTAAAGAAGCACACCCGGGCGCTGGCGACAGAGACTTTTTAGAGAATATTAATCCAAATTCAGTGACTACAATTACTGCACAATTGGAATTCAGCTTAAAAGATGCTCAGCCTGCTGAAAGCTTCCAGTTTGAACGTCATGGCTATTTTGTGGCGGATAGAAAAGACAGCGCAGCTGGCAAACCAGTATTTAACCGAACAGTCACTTTGAAAGATACTTGGCAGAAATAAGACAAAAATCAGCGAATTGATTACATTGTGACAGTTTGTCATAATCGGTCTCATGCGCCGCCAGCGCCTACCCCCACCGGAAGCTAATACTGACAGGGCTTAGCTCTACAATTGATGTGCTAAGAAGATGGACTACCCATAGTCCGAAATTACTATGATAACTTCACAAATTTGTCATTGTTTCTGTAATAGGGTGCTATAAATCTGTAACAAATCTGCATAAATCATTGAAATTTTATTGAGGTGTTTAGAATGAAGAAATATATATTAACGCTTACTACTGCTATAGCTTTAGCTACAACTGCGTTTGCAGCAAATGCCGCAAACTATAACTTAGTTAACGAAAAATATATACTTGACACACTGCTTAGCCCTATCGGAACTCATGTTAATGTTAATTCACCTCTGCAGTTTAATGTCGTTGACGCAAATAAAACAAACTTAGGCTCGGGTGAATATACTAATAAGTTGAGTCTTGAAACACCAATGGACTTTGACGTTCCAATGCCCTATGTTCTAAATCAATCATATAATTTCATCATGACGACCACAACACCTACTGACCAATTATTCGGCACTTTTACTATTACACGAATTTTGACTGACGCACAAACTACATATGTTTCAAGAATCTTCGAGGCTAGTTCTCAATATACTAGCGGCAATGGTTTATTTTCTGGTGCAACTG
>CAMCTR010000063.1 GCA_945878605.1 Candidatus Methylopumilus universalis
AGTTGCGGTTTAAGCCGGTGCCATCATTCTTGGGTTAACTAGCAAGGCAGCTGCTGCTGAAATCCTTAACCCTAGATAAGGATTCGTTTAGTGCAACACGTGGATTAAAATAGGGCTCTTTGATGTATAAAGCCGAGATTTTTTTGCAATCATTCGCGCTGAGCTTTTCCGCAGAAGATACAAAACATGATGGGCTTTGCAAAATAATTTCTTCAATACTTGCCGCGTAGCCCGTTCTGTAATTTGATTTATCAGTATTTTTGATCGCGTTTTCTAAAAGCGAGCTAAAGCCTTTGCTCGAGGAGCATTGGTTTAAGGCGATGAGATAGTTTCGTTGTGAAATTAATTTATCAACGTCGATGTTGTTGCTTGTTGAGGCACTTATTTCAAAACTTGTTATCAAAAGAAAGCCCAGTGTCATCAGTTTGTACATTTAATTCTCTTATGTACCTTGAACGGCACAGTAACTTAAATCTCTTCGTCAAAAAAACGCTGGAGAACAGGCAATTAAAAATGCTTTTAGTTCAATGCGTTGATTAATGGAGATATAGGAAAGATTTTTGGTAAGTACCTGGACAACAAAACTAAGGCCAAACAATTAAGTTATGCACTTAAAAAACCGTAAAATAGCCATTATAGGCGCCGGTCTTGCTGGGCTTAATCTCGCACGTCTTTTATCCGACAGCGCTGAAATTGTCGTCTTTGAAAAATCCGATAAGCTAGGTGGCCGTATTGCCACCCATCATGCCAATGGCTTTAGTTTTGATCACGGGGCACAGTTTTTTACTGCTAAAAATAAAGTTTTTAAGACTTTTGTTAAGGAGCTTGAGTCGCAGGGTGTCGTGTCGCAGTGGAATGCAAACTTTGTTGACCTTGAACCCAGCGGCATTAACAGTGAGCGCACATGGGACGATGAGTTTCCTCATTATGTGGGAACGCCAGCGATGAACTCGATCGGCCAATACTTAGCTAAAAATATTGATGTTCGCCTCAATCAGCTGATCACCGGCATTAAAAAAATAGAATCAAGATGGTTTGTAGAAACCGAACAATCTCAGAGCGGTCCGTTTGATTGGGTGGTCGTGACCATCCCAGCGGAACAAGCAAAAGCTATTCTGACTGAAACCGCTTCTCATCAAATGAATTTAAAAGACGTGATTATGCAGCCCTGCTTTGCGTTGATGCTCGCTTATCAAAAGCCTCATTTTTTTGATTGGGATGCCGCATTCGTTTCAAAATCAATATTGAGCTGGGTCTCGGTTAACAGCTCGAAGCCAAAAAGGGGCGATCACTTTACGGTGGTCGCCATGAGCACCAACGCTTGGGCCAAGACAAATTTCGAACAGTCAGAATCGAGCGTTATAGAAGAAATGTTGAATGCGCTAACCAACATCAGTAATAAAAATCTAGCGGATGCCTCCTACATCAAACTCAAACGATGGAAGTACGCCAACGCCGCTAGACAGGAGCCCGTGCTAGAGATGATCGATGAGTCATCTCAATTGGCTTGCTGTGGTGATTGGTGCATCAGCGGAAGGATTGAGAGCGCCTTCATGTCCTCCTTAACCCTAGCCAAAAAAATAGAAGGTTTGATGGTATAAATGTTAGCCAACTACGTACTACTAGACCTTGAGACCACTGGCGCCACACCATTAAGGGATCGCATCACCGAGATCGCCCTCGTCCATTTTAAAGACGGTGTTGAATTGGCTCGCTGGCAGACGCTGGTGAATCCGCAAACCAATATCCCCGACTTCATTCAAGGCTTAACAGGCATCACCAATGAGATGGTCGAGGATGCACCGACTTTTGAGCAGGTGGCAGGCGAGCTTCTAGATTATTTAGATGACGCGGTGATGTGTGCCCACAACGTGAGGTTCGATCATGGGTTCTTAAAGACAGAGTTCAAGCGCATCGGCATCACCCTAAAGCAAAAGGTGCTCTGCACCGTCAAGCTCTCACGCAAACTTTATCCACAGTACAAAAGTCATGGCCTGAGCGCCATCATAGAAAGGCACGGCTTTACCTGCAGTCAGCGACATCGCGCGATGGGTGATGTTGAGGTCATGGCACAATTGATTGATCTTGCGAAAAGAGAATTAGGACTAGAAAAATTAGAATCGGCTGTTTCTGAGCTTTCTAAGAAGATGAGCCTACCCTCAGGGATTGATGAGGATGTGATCGATGACATCCCGGAGACCTCGGGCGTCTACCTATTTTTTGGCGAAAACAATCTACCGCTCTACATCGGCAAGAGCGTTAACTTAAGAGCGCGCGTGATGTCGCACTTTAGTAGTGACCACAGCTCAACCAAGGAAATGCGGATCAGCCAAGAGATTAAGCGCATTGAGTGGATAGAGACGGCTGGTGAGTTTGGTGCTTTGTTGCTTGAATCTAGATTGGTTAAAGAGCGTCAGCCAATCCATAACCGACAGCTCAGGCGTGAACGGCAATTGTGTTCATGGTTTTTGTCGAGCGATGCAGACGCCTCACCGCTGTTAACGCTTGTGAGAGAGGACCAAATTATTCCTGAGAACATGGCCCATCTTTTTGGCACGTTTAGATCTAAAAAGCAGGCGACGGACGCGCTGAGAAATATTGCCGAAGAGCATGCCCTGTGTTTAAAAGTGCTTGGACTGGAATCGGGTAAAGGGGCATGTTTTGGATCACAAATCAAACGGTGTAAGGGTGTTTGCTGTGGCAAAGAGTCGCCAACACTCCATTACTTGAGAGTGCAACAAGCGTTAATCTATTTCAAACTAAAGTCCTGGCCATTTAAGGGCCGCATCGCTGTCAAAGAGCATAACGTAGAGAGCCAAAAAACAGAGCTGCACGTATTTGATCAGTGGAGACATCTTGATACGCTCAGAAGCGAAGTTGAGCTTGATGACTTTAGTGATTCAAAACAGTTGTTGGCGTTTGATCTGGATACCTACCACCTGCTATCAAAACAGCTTAGCAAGGGGCATTTTAATGTCATCAACTTTTGATGCCAGACCAGCAGAACTTAACGATGAAGCTAAAGCTTTAGCTAATCACACTTAATGGACATTGATGATGTATCTAGACTCCCTTAAAACGATCACTGAAAAACTAACAATTTATTACGATGGTGATTGTCCGCTATGTCTCGCAGAGATACATTTCTTGAGTCATCACAATCACCGAGACCTGCTCAATTTTGTAAATTTACATGCAATGGATTCAACAGATGAAGTGAATTGTGCGCTCGCCATGAAGAACATCCATGGGCGAATTGGAGAAGAACTGATTGTTGGCCCCAGGGTTTTTGATGAGGCCTACAAGAGGACTGATCTGAAGTTCATCAACTTTCTATTCTCTTTAGCCGCGTTTAGGTTTGTTTACGCGAAATTTTATGTTCTGTTCGCCAAATATCGCCATCAAATTTCGAGCCTCATTGGTCCGTGCTTACTTCGCTGGGCAAAGCGCCGTTATCGCTAGCGCAAGGATAAGTCCTTAACCATGAAGCGCGCCATCGCCCTCATCGACGTCAATAATTTCTACGTGTCGTGTGAGCGCGTATTTAACCCTAAGCTCAAAAATAAACCCGTTGTCGTGTTATCTAATAACGACGGGTGCGCCATCTCACGAAGTAAGGATGCCAAAGCCCTAGGGGTTGTCATGGGTGCGCCCTGGTTCAAGATGCAGGAGCTTGTTAAGCAGCACGGCATTATTGGGCTATCCAGTAACTACGCCTTGTATGCGGACATGAGCAATCGCGTGATGACCACGCTTAATGACTTCAGCCCGAACCAAGAGGTCTATTCGATTGATGAGTGCTTTCTGGATCTCACGGGATTTAATCGAGACTTAAAAGCGTACGGACAGGAAATGCGTGGCCGTATTTTAAAATGGACAGGCCTGCCTGTTTGCGTGGGGGTCGGGTCAACCAAAACACTCGCCAAGCTCGCTAACCATATCGCTAAAAAACAAAGTCAGTTTGATGGCGTGTGCAATCTCAACCAACTCACCGAGGATGAACTCAATAAAGTATTTAGCAACATTGAGGTGGGCGAAGTTTGGGGAGTGGGGCGAAGGCTCGCCTCAAAACTAAAAGTGCTGGGCATCAATACAGTGTTAGATCTAAAACGTGCTGACCCTGAATATATCAGAGGCCAGTTTAGTGTTGTGATGGCCAAGACCGTGAGTGAATTAAATGGCACCGTGTGTATTGAGCTAGAGGAGATTTCCCCCCCAAGAAAGCAGATCCTCAGCTCTAGAAGTTTTGGTCACACGGTCAGAGACTTTAATAGCCTGGCTGAGTCCATCACGCTTTACATGAGCCGCGCCGCAGAAAAGCTACGCAAGCAAAACTCATTTGCTGGATCAGTGCATGTGTACATACGCACCAGTCCCTTTAAGCTCGATGAACCACATTACAGCAACGGCATGACCATTCCTATGCCAAGCCCCACTGATGATAGCCGTCAATTAGTTAAAATTTCGCTATGGGCCTTAAAGCGGATTTATCGCCCAGGCTTTAATTATGCCAAAGCAGGGGTGATGCTGAGTGAAATAGTGCCCAAAGCGGGCATTCAGAATGATTTGTTTAGCCAGCCAGTTTCTAACCAAAAATCAGAAGCTTTAATGTCCGCGATGGACGACATTAACCGCAAGATGGGGCGAGAGTCCATCAAGCTTGCGAGTGAGGGATTCAAAAGGCCTTGGAAGATGAGGCAGGAAAATAAGAGCCCAAATTACACGACAGATTGGAGTGGTTTGGTTAGGATCGGCGATTTGAATTTTAAACTCAGGTAAATATTTCTGGAGCAGTAAAGACTGCTTTGTAGTGTTTTCGTACTTGGTTATTGATGTCTTGCCTCAGATGCAATTGGGTGCTTTTGCCAAGGAGGATGGTGAGCTGGTGATGGATGCGAGCGGTCAACGCATAGCTTAAGCGGATGGTATAACAATGCGCGGCGGATAGAAAAAAGGCCAACATCCATGTTGGCCTTTTTTCTTTGCAACCTAAACTGCGCTTTTAAGCTTAGTTTAATGCGTCTTTCAAAGCTTTACCTGCGCGGAAAGCTGGAGCTTTACGTGCAGCGATTTTTAGTTCTTTACCAGTTTGTGGGTTACGGCCGATACGAGCAGCGCGGTTGCTAACAGCAAAAGTACCGAAGCCAATCAACGTCACAGTATCACCTGCTTTAAGAGCAGCTGTTACGCTACCAGTAAAAGCATCTACAACTTTAGCAGCAGCAGCTTTAGAGATGTCAGCTTCAGCAGCAATCTTAGCAATCAATTCTTGTTTGTTCATAGGATTACTCATTCATAAAGGGTTACGGAGTCATTATCTTAACTGAATTTTTAAGGATTTAACAAATATCCATTACTTTTTTAACATGTTATTAAATTTTTTTTAATAACTAGGGTTTATATGACAAACTATTACAGGTATTAACCTCATTAAAACAGGAAAAAATGCAAACCTTTGTGGATGAATTGAGTACCATTTCACACGTGATCCAGCTAGCAGTGGCGCCAGCTTTTCTGCTAACCGGTATTGGCGCGATATTATCTGTTTTGGCGGTGAGGCTTGGCCGCGTGGTAGATCGATACCGCGTGTTGATTGAGCGCGACGCACATTTAGCTAAAACAATTACAGAAATAAGATTGTTAGCCCAAAGGGCGGTGTGGGTGCATTGGGCGATTACCTTGTGTTCAGTTTCGGCATTGTTGGTTGCAACGGTCATTGTGGCTTTATTTATTGGCTATGAGCGAAGTCGAGACCCATCGCATTTTGTGTCGCCCTTATTTATCGCTGCTATGGTTAGTTTGATTGTGGGCTTACTATGCTTTTTACGTGAGATCACCCTCTCAACCCACACGATTGAGCTCCCAGACGAGTTAAAAGAGTAATTCAAGTAATGACATTGAACGAACTAAAATTTATCGTTGCGCTCGCTAAGTCGCGCAATTTCAGAAAAGCGGCAGAGCTCTGCTTCGTCAGCCAGCCCGCACTGAGCCTCGCTGTTAAAAAATTAGAGGATGAACTTGGTGTACTGCTCTTTGAGCGAAGCCGTAACGATGTGACGATGACCGCCGTGGGCGAGCTCGTGGTTGAGCAGGCAACCCGTGTGGTTGAGGAGTCCAAGCGGATTAAGGAGATTGCCAAACAGGGCAATAACCAACTAGCAGGGCCCCTTAAGCTAGGCGTTATCTATTCTGTTGGGCCTTATTTGCTCCCCGAGATTATTCCCATCCTGCGCAAGACTGCGCCCGAGATGCCCTTGATTGTTGAGGAGAACCTCACCAGCAACCTGGAGACGCAGCTCCGTAATGGGGTGATAGATGTAGCCATTATCGCGCTACCGTTTGAACTCTCAGGGGTGACGACGATGCCACTCTATGAGGAGGCGTTTGTGGTGGTGGTTCCCATTGCCCACGAATGGGCAAGCCGCCAAGAAGTAGATGCAAGTGAGCTCGCAGATGAGAAAGTCTTGCTCCTTAATAGCGGCCACTGCTTTAGCAATCAGGTGGTACAGGCCTGCCCTAGCTTAAGTCGCAACGGCGAGGTGCTCCAGGGCAACTCTTTAGATACCGTCCGCAACATGGTGGCCTCTAACTTAGGCATCACGGTATTGCCTGCGAGTGCAACAATCAGTCGATACCAAAATCCGCTAGTCAAAGCGATTCCATTTATAAAGCCAGCCCCAAAACGGCAAATCGCATTAGCTTGGCGTAAGAGCTATGGCCGCGTGCAGGCGGTTGAGGAGATCGCTAAGGCGATTCGCGCCTTGGAGATTTTTTCAGCAGGGCTTCTATAAGCTTCTAAGTCGCTTAATAAACGAGGAAAGCACGGAAGCCTGTGACAGGCTGGTCTGCTAATTTCAAATTGAGGGTCACATGCACCTCATCATTTGCAGTCAAGCCATCATCTAGGTTGGCCTTAGATCCATTTAAATACTCCTTAGGCGTGATTTTACGGCGTATCAGCGGTAAATCCTGCTTGTCCGTTAGGGTTAGCTCTATGGAGGGGAAATCCTGCGCAAACGGCGCGTTATTGATAATGAGGGAATTGAATTTGACGATGCCCTCATGTGTTTCGTCTTTTACTAACTCGGTATCATCAATCGCGATGAGCTCTACCTTTTGAGGCAGTGGCAATTTACAGCCTAAAAAAAGACATGTACTAGTGAGCGCTGGTTTTAAAGCTGGCCATTGCTTAGCGATATCGGCACGCATAAAGTAGAGCGTTTGCATTGTTGCCAGTATGACGAAGAAAATATACAACATCAAACGCAATGATCTTTTTAGATGAATGCTTGGTGTCAGGGAGGTTTCAGTGGAGGCTGGTTCACTCAAATAATCATGGGCGATAAAAATGTGCTGACATTGCCCACATCTTACTTGGCCTTGATGTGACTCAAGTTGCTCTGGCTTAACAACAAAGCTGGTGTAACAAGATGGACATTTTGTGACCAAATTCATGAGGCGGCGCTTATTTTTTAGTGCCGGTGAGCAGGGTCCAGCTATCCATAAACACTGGCGCCTCCATCGTAAACCATTCTGCGTAAATGGCTGAGACCTGTTCTGCTTGCTCACGCAATATGCCAGATAATGCGATGCGGCCATTTTGTTGACAGGCGCATGCAAGTGCAGGTGCGAGCACGCTGAGCGCGCTAGATAAAATATTAGCGACGACGATGTCTGCCTTTTTTTCAGGGTAGTCTGTTGCCATG
>CAMCTR010000064.1 GCA_945878605.1 Candidatus Methylopumilus universalis
TGTTGACCAGATAAACGTGGGAACTGAACTGGCATGCCTGCGCCGGTTGCGCCATGGCAAGAAGCACATGCCGGAACACCAGCCTTTGCAATGCCGCCTCGATAAATCTTTTCCCCTAATGAGCCAGCCGCATTTGTTTTAGCGCTCCCAACTTTACTTTTTTGCGCGCCAAAATAAGCAGCTACATTTGCCATATCCTCGGGTGAAAGGACACCTGCCATTCCTGACATAATCGCATTTTTGCGTTCGCCAGACTTGAAGTTGGCCAATTGCTTGGCAATATATTCAGGGTGTTGCTGAGCAAGTTTAGGGTTAGTAGTAATGACGCTATTACCATCAACGCCATGACAAGCCGCACAAACACCAGTTACAATCTTTTCACCCGCAACTTTGTCGCCGGCGGCTTGCGCCCCTGAAGCTAGACAAACAGACATCAGAATAATTACAAACAACTTACCGATTTTCATGCTTTTTTTCCCTCAAAACTTTTGACTGATACATTTAGAATAATTAAAACATTTTATCGAAAATCGTCTAATCGTGGTAGCATTTTCGGCCTTGAAAGGTTTATCTTATGCCCTTGTTCCAAAATGCCACGTTTTACATTTCAGCACACCATCTTAGCGACTTACCCATGCCGACAGGCGTGGAGGTTGCATTTGCTGGGCGATCCAATGCAGGCAAATCAAGCGCGCTTAACACATTAGCAAACCACAACCGTCTTGCTTATGTAAGCAAACAACCCGGACGTACCCAACTGATTAACTTTTTTAGCCTTGGCAACGAACGCTTTTTGGTCGACTTGCCAGGCTACGGTTATGCAAAAGTACCTGCCTCTATGCGGGCGCATTGGCAAATGACCCTCTCTAAATACCTTAGCCAACGCAGTACATTGTATGGCTTGGTATTAGTGATGGATTGCCGTCACCCTCTTACTCCTTTGGACCGCCAAATGCTGGACTGGTTCTCACCGAGCGGCAGACCGATTCATGTCTTACTGACAAAATCGGATAAATTATCGCGTAACGCCGCAAACCAAACCTTGCAAGCAGTAAAAAAAGTACTGCAAAGTACATGGGGAAATTGCACGATACAGCTATTCTCAAGTTTGAAGAAGCAGGGTGTTGAAGAAGCCGAGACCGTGATTGGGGCTTGGCTTAAAGCCGATCCTTTAGTTTCGGATGAAAATCAAATCCCAGACGCCGTGGCCTAATTTAATTCCGCGGTTTTCAAATTTAGTCAGCGGACGATAAGCTGGCTTAATTGCGTAATCTTTTGCTGAGTTAGTCAACAATGGCTCCACTTTCAAAATATCCAACACCCATTCAGCATATTCTTGCCAATCGGTCGCCACATGCAAATAGCCCACTGTTTTCAACTTAGAACATAAGAGCTTCACAAATTCAGCTTGAATCAAGCGGCGTTTATGATGACGTTTTTTATGCCAAGGATCTGGGAAGAAAATATGGACGCCATCTAAGCTAGCGTGGGCAATCATATTGTTAAGCACATCTACAACATCATGCTGAATGATTCGCACATTGCTCAGTGACTTTTCACCAATTAATTTCAACAAACCACCCACGCCAGGCGTATGCACCTCCACGCCTAAGAAATCCCGTTCTGGCATAGATTGAGCAATTATCGCTGTCGTTTCCCCCATACCAAAACCAATCTCTAAAATCTTGAGGCTTTCTTGACGGTCAAAAGTATTAATAAGGTCTAAAGTTACAGGGGTGTAATCAATACCAAATGTTGGCCAAAGGTCAGCAAGTGCCTTTTCCTGACCTTTGGTTAAGCGCCCTTGGCGCAAAACGTAACTGCGAATACGACGCTGTGTGAGGTCTTGTTCTTGTTCAGAGTGCGGGATGTCTTGATTCATGGGGGGCATTATACGTCAAGCTACAAAGTATGCGATTTATCACCGCTAGAAAATCCAATAAAAGGAATGTCTAAATTTTTCTCAAAGGCGATGACTTTAAATAAATCGCCCATTTCAGCCGGAGACAATAACTTCTGAGCCGAAGCAACTAATGGTAAATAGTTCGCTGAATCTTCTGCAGGAATAGATTCCAATAATTCAGTAATGCCAGCATTAATTAAAAACTGTGCCTGCGTTAAAAAGCCAATCAACTCCAAACCATTGCCAACACCCGTTTCTGCGACCCGTGTAAAGTCAACGTGCGCAGTGATGTCTTGTAAACCCAAATAGACCAATGGATCGCCATGCGCGCGATGGCGATAATGACACATCAACGTGCCTTGATTACGCTGCGGGTGATAATACTCAGTTCGTGAGAAGCCATAATCAATCATCAACAACATACCACTTTGCAAAATGCCAGCCAAACTAGCAACTAAGCCTGTTGCGGCTAGGCAAACTTCTGTTGTGTAGCCATCCATTAATTTAAGTTCAGCAACAAAATCTTTCAATTCGGATGAAGAGGCTGGCTTCTCTTTCCATACCAAACCTTCATCTTCTGAAACCACGCCTATTTCAGCGATACCATCTGCTTTAGTTCTAACAATATGCACAGGCAAGGCATCAAGAACTTCATTCGCAAATATCAATCCATCAAAACTCCTAGGCAAAGCATCTAACCAAACAACGCGTTCCATTAGTTCATTTGGCAAAGCAGCTTTTAGCGTGGAATGTTGTTGTTCACGTAAATGAGCGCTCACCTCTAAAATCATGTACCGTGCTGGTAACTGTTCGAGCTTGGCCAATTCAAAAAGTAAATCTTTAGCAAAACGACCTGTGCCTGCCCCCAATTCCAAAATATCAGCTTTCTTATTTTGTGTTTGTAGCGAGCTTAATACCTGCTGAGTCTGCCTTGCAATCGTTTGTGAAAAAAGCGGGGAGATTTCTGAGGCGGTGACAAAATCGCCACTTAAACCGAACTTTTTAGCACCGCCACTGTAATAACCTAGGCCAGGGGTATATAAAGCCGCATCCATCAATTGGGCGAAATTAATCCATCCGCCCTCTTTTGCGATAATCGCTTGAATGGAAGACATTAGCGCATTGCTATGAGCGATGGCTATAGAATCTGGTTGCGGGAATGAAGTGTTCATGATACTAGATTATAATTGTTACAGACTAAAAGTTAGGAAAAAACGTGGAGTCGAGTTTACAAAACAAAATTGTTTTAATTACGGGTGGGGCAAAGCGAGTCGGCGCAGCTATTTGTCGCCTGCTGCATGCAAACGGCGCAAACTTAATGATTCATTACAAAAACTCAGTGAAAGAAGCGCGCGCATTGCAAGCCGAGCTTAATTTACAGCGGCCTAATTCTGTTGCAATCATTCAAGGAGACCTCCTTAACTTATCTATATTGCCAAGTTTAATTCATGAAACCATTAACCATTTTGGCAAATTAGATGTGCTGATTAATAACGCATCAAGCTATTACCCAACCGAAATTGGCAATATCCATGAAGAGCAATGGCAAGACCTGATGGGGTCTAATTTGAAAGCACCACTATTTTTATCTCAAGCCGCTGCAGTGGAGTTAAAAAAACAACAAGGCTGTATTGTTAATATTACTGACATGCACGTAGAGCGCCCGAAGAAAGGCTATATCGTTTATAGCGTCGCCAAAGCAGGCCTTGTTACTTTGACCAAATCACTGGCCCAAGAGCTCTCTCCTGAAGTGCGTGTGAATGCGGTTGCGCCCGGCCCAGTTATGTGGCCTGAAGACAATCCACAATTTGACGAACTGTATCGCCAGCGCGTTATTTCGCAAACCCTATTAAAACGTTTAGGCGAACCCAACGATATTGCAAAAGCTGTAAAATTCCTGATCCAAGATGCACCATTCATCACAGGGCAAATCATTGCCGTTGATGGTGGTCGCTCTCTCAACCTGTAAAATAGTAGTATTCAATGATTAAACACCTACCATACAAAGCCTCTAATTCTTTTATTCGCCTACGCAATGGCTTAATCAGTGCTACTGGCAAGGCCATTGGCGATTACAATATGATTGAAGATGGCGATACCGTCTTGGTCTGCATGAGCGGCGGTAAAGACTCTCATGCCATGCTGATGTTGCTGCTGGCCTTACAAGAGCGCGCGCCAATTGATTTCAAACTCATTGCAATGAACTTGGACCAAAAGCAACCTGGCTTTCCTGCTGAAATCTTACCGGCATACCTAGAAAAGCTGGGCGTTGAATATAGGATTGTCGAGGCAGACACTTACTCTATCGTCAAAGAAAAAATTCCTGAAGGCAAAACGACCTGTTCTCTTTGTTCACGTTTGCGCCGCGGGGTGATTTATCGAACAGCAAAAGAGTTAGGCGCCAACAAAATTGCGCTTGGTCATCATCGCGATGACATCGTTGAAACCTTATTCCTCAATCTGTTCTTTGGTGCAAAAATGAAAGCGATGCCTCCCAAACTAGCTACTAACGATAAACAAAATATTGTGATACGTCCTCTGGCTTACTGTTCTGAAAAAAACATCGCCGCTTACGCTCGACAAATGGGCTTCCCCATTATTCCTTGTGACTTATGTGGCTCACAAGAAAATCTGCAACGTCAAAAAATAAAAGAAATGCTTCATGCTTGGGAGTTAGAACAGCCAGGACGCGTGAATAATATTTTCCGAGCTATAGGCAACGTGGAACCTTCGCATCTGGCTGATACGAATTTATACGACTTTAAAAATCTCAGCCAAGCGTCCGCTCAAGATGAGGATCCTTTATTCGGCGATATTGCGAAAAAAGAGAAGCCAGAAGGCGCACTCAGTCTCGGAAGTAGAGAAGGTAAGCGTATCGAATTTATACGTAATATTGAATGATTTAAGTATGCTTTTTTGTAGCGTTTCGCAAAAAATTATTTAAGAACTTGCGCGAGTCTCCTTGTCTAGACAAGGTTTTACTCTTATCATGCCCCAAACTAGCCCCCATTCTTATAAAGCACACATGTCAAAACTGTTGATTGTAGAATCCCCTTCCAAAGCTAAAACTCTAGAAAAGTATTTAGGTAAGGATTTCAAAGTACTCGCCTCTTACGGCCATGTGCGTGACCTCGTTCCAAAAACCGGTGCGGTAGATACCGAAAACGGTTTTGCGATGAAATATGAAATCATCGACCGCAATTCCAAGCATGTAGATGCGATTACCCGTGCTGCAAAAGATGCTGAAGCGATTTACCTCGCAACCGATCCGGACCGAGAAGGGGAAGCCATTTCATGGCATATCGCTGAGATTTTAAAAAGCAAAGATCTCATCAAAAATAAATTAATGAAGCGTGTGGTGTTCCACGAAATCACAAAAACAGCGGTTCAAAACGCGATTGATGAGCCGCGAGACATTTTAATGCCGCTGGTCAATGCCCAACAAGCGCGTCGTGCTCTTGATTACTTAGTAGGCTTCAACCTTTCACCACTTTTATGGAAGAAAATCCGCCGCGGCCTTTCTGCAGGTCGTGTGCAAAGTCCCGCATTACGTTTGATTGTTGAACGCGAACTAGAAATTGAAGCATTTAAGAGCCAAGAGTATTGGTCTATCCACATAGAAACGCGCAAACATCAACATAGTTTTGATGCAAAGCTCATACAGCTAGATAGCAAAAAAGTTGAGCAGTTCACTGTCATCAACCAAGATCAACAGGCCGAAATCGTTGGCGAACTTTTACTTAAAAGCGCTGGCAAAACGACTGTTAGCCGCGTTGAGAAAAAACAACGTAGCCGCAGCCCAGCAGCCCCTTTTACGACGTCAACCTTACAACAAGAAGCGGTTCGTAAACTAGGCTTTACTACTAGCCGTGCCATGCGTATTGCTCAACAACTATATGAAGGTATTGATATTGGCGGCGGCGCAGTAGGTTTAATTACTTACATGCGTACTGACTCTTTGAGCTTAGCTGCTGAAGCAATTGCACAGATTCGTGGCTATATTAAAGATAACTTCTCAGCAGAATATTTGCCGAAGTTGCCAATCGCATACAAAACAAAATCTAAAAACGCACAAGAGGCACATGAGGCGATTCGTCCAACAGATATTTCACGAACGCCAGCAAGTGTTGAGCAGTTTTTATCACCCGAGCAATTCAAGCTTTATGAAATGATTTGGAAACGCTCCGTGGCATGCCAAATGGCGCCTGCACGTTTCGATGCGGTGAGTGTTGATTTAGCCATTGGTAGCGACGCCAATCTTTTCCGAGCCACAGGCCAAACCTTAGTTTTCCCAGGATTTATTGGCGTTTACATGGAGGGCGTTGATGATGCTGAAGAGGAAAATGAAACCAAGCTGCCAGTATTAGAAACTGGCGAAGTGTTAGAGGTACAAAAGATTTTTGGTGACCAACACTTTACAGAACCTCCACCGCGATATGGTGAGGCAAGCTTGGTTAAAGTGCTTGAAGAATACGGCATTGGTCGCCCTTCTACCTATGCCAGCATCATCTCTACCTTACAAGACAGAGAATACGTCTTACTAGATAAAAAACGTTTCACACCAACCGATGTGGGCCGCGTGGTGAATAAGTTCCTAACCGACCACTTTACGCGCTATGTCGATTACGACTTCACAGCAAATCTCGAAAATCAGCTAGATAGTGTAGCGGACGGAGACTCTGAGTGGATTCCATTACTCAAAGAGTTCTGGGATGGCTTGCATAAACAAATTGATGATAAAAAAGACGTCGATCGTCCTGGTACAGAACTGCTAGATGAAGCATGTCCTAAATGCGGCAAGCAGCTATCTAAACAACTTAGCCGTTATGGAAGCTTTATTGGATGTGTGGGCTATAACGACACGCCTAAATGCGATTACAAACGTAATGTCGGTGGTGAAGGTACGATTATTAGCGAACCGACTCTCATAGGTGTAGATACAAATTCTGGTAAAGATATTCTCTTGCTTAATGGCCCTTATGGCCATTATTTGCAACTTGGCTTGCCTGATGCTGATGCAAAGAAAAAACCTAAGCGAGTCAGCATTCCAAAAGACATTCCTATTTCAAGCGTGGATATAGATATTGCCTTGCAACTAATCTCATTGCCACGAGATTTAGGGTTGCATCCAGAAACAAATAAAAAAATCATTGCCAACATTGGTCGCTTTGGTCCTTACGTCAATCATGACGCAAAATTCAAATCCATCCCTAAAACAGATAGCGTGTTTGAGATTGATTTAGCGCGTGCGGTTGAATTGCTTGCACAAGCTAACTCTGGCCCTGCGCCAATTCGCGAATTTGGCAATCACCCTACAGAAGATGGTCAAATTGCGATTTACTCTGGTCGCTATGGTCCTTATGTTCAGCACGGTAAGATTCGCGCAACCATCGCCAAAAGCGAAGACCCTGAAACATTGACATTGGAAGAGGCGCTAGAATTATTAGCGGCAAAGGATGCACCAGTTAAAAAGTCTACCGCGAAAAAGACTACAGCTAAAAAACCTGTGGCAAAGAAAACTGCTGTAAAAGCAACATCAGCTAAAAAGGTGTCTGCGAAAAAGCCTGCCGCAAAGAAAGTAGCTCCTAAGAAAGCTACCGCAAAAAAATAGACTGTTTAAAAACCCATCACTTTTAAACAAAAAAAATGCGGCTTGTGACACGAGCCGCATTTTTTTTGTTAACTGAAAATTTAACTCATACGCGGCGAGAAGTTACGCGCTTCCATCCACTTGCGAATCCTTTCAGCATCCCCAATTCTTGAGAACTTACCCATAGAATCAAGGAATACCATCACAAC
>CAMCTR010000065.1 GCA_945878605.1 Candidatus Methylopumilus universalis
AGTATGACGCTGAGATTACATTAGAAGCTAATCCTGGCACAGTCGATGCAGGACACTTTGCTGGTTATAAAGCCGCGGGCGTTAATCGGCTCTCCATTGGCATTCAGAGTTTCGATAATCGCTACCTCAGCGCACTTGGCAGAATTCACAATGAAGAGGAGGCCATGAAGGCAGCCGAGTTAGCGCTTGCTACCTTTGATAGCGTTAATTTGGATGTGATGTACGCCCTACCTAATCAAACACTAGAAGATGCCTTAAGCGACGCGAAACGGGCATGTGCATTAAATCCAAGCCATCTTTCTTTCTACCATTTGACCTTAGAGCCCAACACGCCCTTCCATCGCACACCGCCGAGTTTACCGGATGACGACACCAGCGCATCGATGCAGGAGCAGATAGAAGACGTCTTAAAATCAAACGGCTACGAACATTACGAAACGTCCGGCTTTGCTAAGCCGGGTAAGCAATGTAGCCACAATCTCAACTACTGGACCTTTGGTGACTACCTTGGTATCGGTGCTGGCGCACACAGCAAACTCAGTTTCCACGACAAGATTATTCGCCAAACCCGCCACAAACATCCAAACCGTTACTTAGAAAATGCCGTTAAAGGTGAAGCGGTTGATCACGAGTGGACAATTCCGCGTGAGGAGTTAGGGTTTGAATTTATGATGAATGCGCTGCGCTTAACTGGTGGCACCCCTTTAAGTTTGCTAGAACAGCGCACGGGATTAACGATAAATGCACTCGCCAAGCAACTGGGCGAAGCTGAAAAAAAGGGACTGCTGACGCAATCCCTAGACAGTCAAAACAAAATCATCATCCAGCCCACATCAATGGGGCAGCGTTTCCTCAACGAACTCTTGCAAATGTTTCTTTAGATTGCATTGAGGTCTGCCAATATTGCCTTGGCATGGTCTTGAATGCTTGCCTGATCCTCGTCGCTGATCTTAGAGAGATTAGCGGTCATCAAACGCGTACGCGGATTTTGATTAAAAGCATCACGATGTTTAATCAAAAAATTCCAGTATAACGTCGTTATTGGGCAGGCTTGCTCACCATATCGCACCTCTGGTTTATATGGGCACTGGTCACAATAATTACTCATTCGTTTAACGTAGGCGCCACTCGCAATATAGGGCTTACTTGTGAAACGCCCGCCGTTCGCAAAAAGCGCCATGCCGACCACATTAGGCAACTCTACCCACTCAATGGCATCAACATAGATCGCCAAATACCAATCAGACACTTGTTGAGGCAAAACCTCAGCCAATAGCGCAAAATTACCGGTAATCATTAAGCGTTGAATATGATGGGCGTAGCCATGCTTGAGCGTTTGTCCGATGGTGTCTTTCATGCAATGCATTTGCGTATCGCCGGTCCAGTACCAATTCGGTAAGGCGCGTTGATGCGCATAAAAGTTGGCCTGTGCCATCTGCGGCATATCGAGATAATAAATCCCGCGGACAAACTCACGCCATCCGATAATTTGCCGAATAAACCCCTCTACCGTGGCTAAATCGAGTCCGTTTTTTTGATAGGCATTTAAGACACTGCCGATCACTTCTCTGGGATTGAGCAATTTCAAATTTAAACTGGTGGATAGGATCGAATGCCAACCAAAGGGCGTTTCTTTCCACATGGCATCTTGATACATCCCAAAGCTGGGTAAGCGTTCATTGACGAAATGATCTAACGCAGCCAACGCTTGATCACGCGTGACTGGCCAAACAAAGTGGTCGAGCGAGCCAGGATGCGCTGGATACTGCCGCGCAACAAAGGCTAAAACTTCTTTTGTGATTTCATCGACCGCAAAGGCAAGCGGCTCATTAATAAGCCCAGGCCCTTTTTTTGAATATGGCTTTCTGTTTTGATCATCAAAGTTCCACTGACCGCCAATCGGCTGAGAATCTGCATCCATTAAGACATGATGCTTCTTGCGCATGTATCGATAAAAATACTCGAGTCTTAGCTCTTTCTTATCTGCGACCCAGTCTCGAAATTCTGCATTGCTACAATAAAAATGATCATCCTCTCGCATCTCGAGATGGAGGTTTAATTCACACGCTAAGTCTTCAATCGCCTGCTTTAATCGCCACTCTCCGGGTTCAGTGCAGACCAAATGGGTCGCAGACTTTTCTAACAGTTGCTGGCGAAGTGCGTCTTGAATCGTCAAATGCGATTCTTTGATATATGTGAGTGGGATTTTTTGAGCGATGAGGTCCTGCGCAAAATGGCGCATCGCCGATAGAAAAATAGTGATTTTAGCTTTGTGAGACCAGACATAATTAGACTCATTCTGCGACTCAATCATGATGACTTCGTCTGTGCTTGCATCAATATGACGCAAGGCTGCGCTATTGATATCCAGTTGATCCCCTAGGACAAGGATGAGTCTTTTCATATGCAAATTTTAGCCTCTATCACTTTCTTCGATACTGTATATTTCTATTATCACTAAACTAACATCCAAAATTCGCATCTCATCCTCTCATGACATCACACAAAACTACCATTGGCATCGACGTTGGCGGCATCAAAAAAGGATTTCATGCTGTCGCGAATCGCAATGGTCAATATCTCGAGAAATTTCATTCAAGCAGTCCTGATGAGGTTGCCGCATGGGCGCTTGCCCATCAACCAAGGGCGATTGCCATTGACGCCCCATCAATGTTTAGTCTAGAAGGCTCCTCAAGACAAGCTGAAAGAGACTTAGTGAAACATGGTATGCGCTGCTTTTATACCCCGACCAGGGCCCTTGCCACCCAAAGTCGCTTTTATGACTGGGTCTTTAATGGTGAGCGGCTATACCATGCACTTGGCTTACCCATCTTTATGGGCGGACCCCATCTGCTGCCTTGTTTGATTGAAACATTTCCGCACGGCATTCAAATATCACTTTGGTCACATGACCAAGCGGCAAACCCTCAGGGCGGTAAGCAATCGACTCGGCAACATACGCTAGTGACACAAGCCGGTTATGACATCAGCCAACTTAGTAGCATCGACTTTATTGATGCTGCGCTCTGTGCGGTGACGGCAGATTACTTTGTCAACCAGCAATACACTGCTTATGGCTGCGAAACGGATGGTTTTATTATCATGCCCAAAAAACCCGTTGCGTCTGCATCCTGCCCTTAAACTGCCTGACCGCTTAAGGCTTCTTCGCTTTCGCAATACCAACACCCTTGAGCACATTAATCGCCTGCGTATATTGAAAGTCTTTGTCAGTGCCCGCTTCAAATTGATTGTGATCCGCAAACTGCGTTTTAGGCTCACTCTTCTCAACAACGGCAACACTCGCAGGCACCTTGGCACTTGCCTCTGAATCTTTTGGATTAGCCAAATGATTGGTCAAATTCGCCTCTCTTCTTAATTTAGCATCCTCTTCTGGGCTGATCGCAGGGTCTTCCACCACAATATCGGGGGTAATCCCTTTAGCCTGAATTGAACGCCCACTTGGCGTAAAGTATCTAGCCACCGTCAATTTTACTGCCGAACCGCTGCTTAGTGGCAACAGCGTTTGAATGGTGCCTTTACCAAAACTTTGTGTGCCTAATACCTTAGCGCGCTGATGATCTTGCAAAGCACCAGAAACAATTTCTGAAGCAGATGCAGAGCCAGCATTCACCAACACCACCATTGGCACAGTTTTCATTTCTGGCGGCAGTACTTTGAGGTAATCATCATCAGGGTCTGGACCGCTATAGTTTTTATGACTTGCAAACAAGCGCATTTTTGAGTCCGCAGTGCGACCATCTGAATAAACAACAAGCAAATCTTTCTTTAAAAAGGCAGCGCTCACTGCAACCGCAGAACTCACCGCGCCGCCAGGGTTATTTCTTAAGTCTAATACCAAGCCCTTAATAGGACCTTGTGTTTTTTCTCGAATCGTCATCAAGGCTTTGGCCAAATCTTGACCAGTACGCTCTTGGAACTGAGTAATGCGAACATAAGGATAACCCGCATCAGTGAGCTTATATTTCACGCTTGGATTCTTGATGATTGCTCGGGTCAGCGTGATATCCACCAAACCTTTCTCACCTTTTCTAGAAATGCTTAATTTGATTTGCGTGTCTGGCTTACCGCGCATCTTCTTGATTGCATCACCGATCGTTAGGCCTTTAACAGAGACTCCATCTAGTTGCACAATCAAATCGCCAGACTTAATCCCTGCTCGGTAAGCTGGCGTGTCCTCAATGGGAGACACCACCTTCACTAGGCCGTCTTCCATGCCCACTTCCAAGCCTAAGCCACCAAACTCACCACCCGTTGCAATACCGAAGTCCTTTAGACCCTCGTAATCCAAGTAAGTAGAATGGGGATCTAATCCTGCAAGCGCGCCTGCAATGGCATCGTTGAATAATTTATTGTCATCAATATTATCGACATAATTATTTTTTATCACGGAGTAAACTTCGCTAAACTTTCGCAACTGTTCTCTTGGATAATCATTCATGGACTCGGTGGCTGAGTAAGCGGTTGTACTCAGTACACTCATGAGCGCAAGGATTAATAAGGGCTTAGATTTGAGCAACATAGTGTGATCCTTAAAGCAGTTAAGGGATGATTATTTATTTAAATTTTTTGACGTTCTGCAAGCATGTGAACAATACTTCACTTCTTCCCAAACCAACTTCCATTTCTTGCGCCAAGCAAATGGCCGGTGGCAAGTTAAGCATTGCTTGGTTGGAAGGTCACTTTTTTTAATCACAAGAAAAAGTCTCTGTTTAAAACTAATCGTTAGTCATAGCAATGAACACTTAGTTCACCTTAAGCAATGTTAAGCTGAACTAAGTCAACTACACCGCGCTCTTATTATGAAGGATTGCAATATAAATAAACGAGCCCATACCTCCAACCATGTCACCCATCAGAATTCATCTTTCCGCTTCTAGAAGCCAGCGCCTTGCCGATGTTCGGGCGACATTTTCCAACCACTCAGGCGCTGATTTAACCGAAGAATGGATGGGCGGAAGAGCTGAGGGATTAAGACGACTTCAAGCAATGAAGCCTGCGCTTTATGGAAAAACTCGCAACTACCTAAACGGCGCCGTCACTAAGCTCTCGCCTTATATTCGACATGGCTGCGTATCTTTAACTGAGGCGATTGATTTGACCAAAACGATTTCAGCGTCAGACAACGAAAAGCTTTTGTTTGAGTTCGCTTGGAGAGACTACTGGCGACATATTTGGTACATGACCGGCGAACGCATTCATTCTGAAATGGAGCCCCCTAAGGTAGTGCTTGGGAGAAAGCCTTTGCCGCTATCCATCACTTCATCACAAACAGATTTGCCTTGTATCGATACCTTTGTTAAGACACTGAAAGCCACCGGCTATCTTCATAACCACGCACGCATGTGGCTATCGAGTTACCTTATCCATTGGGAGAAGGTTGACTGGAGAGTCGCCGCCAAATGGATGCACGACTTATTACTGGACGGCGATGAGGCCTCCAACACACTCTCTTGGCAATGGGTCGCCTCAACTTTTGGTAGCAAGCCCTATTTTTTCAACCAAGAAAATTTAAGTAAATACACCAACAATCAGCTCTGTGAAAACTGCCAAGCCAGATGTCCCTTTAAGCACAGTTATGAAAGCTTAAATACTGCGCTCTTTGAACCAAGCACTGCCCCTGCAAAAATCTCATCTAGCCAAGATTTTACAGTCACACCAAAAGTAGAAGGAGCAGAACCCATTATTTTATTTCATGATGAGATGCTATCAATAAACCATCCCCTCTATCAGCACGCGGCGCGCAAAGTATTTATTTTTGACACTCACTTCTACCAAGATTGGGCATTAAATAGATTACAGTTTTTAGCAGACTGTCTGGCTGAAATGCCCGAGGTTGAAGTCTGGGCTGGGGATAGATTAGCGGTGCTCAGGCTTCTGAATGCAGGCAGTATTCAGACCCAAATGACACCCAATACTGCATTACGAAAACAACTTGCTGGGTGCGATGTGACTTACATTGATGAGCAATCTATTTCCACTAAAAATGTAAAAGAAAAACTGCGCGCAAAGGGAATTGTTCGGTTTTCTAAATACTGGAACGAAGTAGGCGCTGAGGTACTTAAGCGTTAATAAGCAAAGGCTTTAAAAGAAAGGCCGTTGCCATCAAACAAGAAGTCATCACAACGGTGAGCCTGAATCTAAGGGGAATATACCAAGCTGGAAGAATGACTATTTTCGCGAGTTTTATATCCATCAATAATGTAAACACAAAGAAGCAAGATAAGACTAAAAATCCAAATTTTGGCGGGATGAAAAGCGCTGCCCAAGCGATGAGCGATGGGAGCACACTCCAGACCATCATGGTCTGACGTTTTTTAGCGGCTAGATTGTCTAGGGTCATCGCAAAAGCCCAATGCAGGGCACCCAAAAAACTCAAAATCACGACCGCATAGGTCAAGAGCATATTTCGCCAAAACATGAGATGGTACGAATCTAAAAATATCAGGATGGTTGAAACCACGATAGGTATCAGACCTAAGTATCCCAACGTTTTAGGCCATTGGGCTTGCAGTTTATTTTCCATTAACGCTTACTATCTTTTATTAATTCATCGAGCTCAGCACCATCAATATTGAGCTTGGCTAGCTGCGCTTTATATTGATCAAACTCATTCTGTCTTGCTTCTGCTTTTGCGATAGCTGCGAGATTGATCATGCTAGCGGCATGATTAGGATTTTGCTTGAGAATCTTCTGATAGATCTTTTTCGAAGACACAACATCACCTGCACGCTCTTTTGTCATGGCCTCATAAAACATCGCCTCATTATCGTTTGGTGCGCTCGCAATCCATTGCTTAACAATGCGCCCAACTTCACCCCACTGTTCATTTTGAATAGGCAATACAATCTGCATCCAATAAGGTTTTTGTTCTAATGGCACATCCCAAAATGCAGGCTGTTCTTTATCATTAAACTCTGCCACCGGCAAATTCATGGCTGCCTTCACCCAGTGCACAGGCACGTTGTAGAAGAAAGCGTTTCGACCGGGACTTTTAAACGTACTGATGCCAATCACCTCACCCATAGCATTAAACAAGGGACTACCACTTGCCCCCATTTGAAAGGATGCAGAGGTGCGAATGACAACACTATCTTCAAACGGATAAAGCGCTTTGATCGTGCCCCATGTCGTCAGCGGTTTTGGCGGACCCCCAGGAAATCCGATTGAAAAAACTTCCTGTTCATATTGAAGATGCTCACTATCCCCTAAAGTCGCTGGCTTAAGCGGCAGGAACTTAAAGTTAAGAATACAAATGTCATGCTTCCAATCCGCTTGCAGCCCCACGGGCTGATAATTTTCGCCCATGGCACCAATGTCCATGCCGACAGAATTAACCAGGACGTGGCAGTTTGTCGCGACTTTATTCTCAGCCACAACCACGCCTGTTCCAGTACTTCTTCCACCGCTTGCGTTTACACTGCGAATTTTTGCGATGCTCGCCTTCAATGTATAAATC
>CAMCTR010000066.1 GCA_945878605.1 Candidatus Methylopumilus universalis
TTACCATTGACGTGGCCTACCGCTACTTTAGCACTGGCACAAGAAAGTACATCATTGCAGATGCACCAGGTCATGAGCAATATACCCGCAACATGGTGACAGCGGCTTCAACCGCTAACCTTGCGATTATTTTGATTGATGCACGCAAAGGTGTCCTCACTCAAACCCGTCGCCATTCTTTTTTGGCGCATTTAGTAGGTATTCCACACATCGTGGTCGCGATTAACAAAATGGACTTGGTGAGTTTTGACCAAGCAACCTTTGAAAAAATTAAAGCTGATTACTTAAGCTTTGCAGAACAAATCGGCTTGCAACGCGCTGGTCGCGACATTCAAGTAGTGCCACTTTCAGCATTAACTGGCGATATGCTAGTTGACCGTGGCGACGCCATGAGTTGGTACCAAGGCCCAACCATGTTGGATCTTTTAGAATCTTCACCAGCCGCCCACTCCGAGCAACACGAACCATTTCGCTTCCCTGTTCAATTCGTTTGCCGCCCACACGCATCAGACGACAAAGACCTGCACGACTTCCGTGGCTTTATGGGCCGAGTTGAATCTGGCGAAATCGCCGTGGGTGATGCGGTCACGGTCTTACCAAATGGCTACACCTCAAAAGTCAAAGCCATTCAATTGGGTGACGAACAATTACAAAGCGCGATTACAGAGCAATCTGTCACGCTATTACTTGAAGATGAAATCGACACATCGCGTGGCGACATGATTGTGAAATCAGAGCAAGCACCAGAACCTGTGAAGCAAATCTCAGGCATGGTGTGCTGGCTATCTGAAACCCCGCTTTCAACAGCCCGCACTTATATCATCCGCCACACTACGCGCGAATCTAAAGCCAAAGTGAGCGCGATTGAATATAAAGTGGACGTCAACACGCTTGAGCAATTAGAAGCGCAAGGCCTAGCGATGAACGATATTGCTAAAATCAATTTCAAACTTGCACAACCGCTAATGGTCGATAGCTACAGCAAAAATCGTGCAACTGGGGCATTCATCGTCATTGATGAATCGACCAACAACACCGTTGGCGCTGGCATGATTATTTAATTTTCGTTAAACGAATCAGGCGAAAATACATTAAAATAGCTTTATTAAAGAATTTAGACAGATTTTAGAAGGAAAACCAACATGACTTATGTCGTTACCGAAAATTGTATTCAATGCAAATACACCGACTGCGTAGATGTTTGCCCAGTAGATTGCTTTGTCGAAGGGCCTAACTTCTTAGCGATTAACCCTGATGAATGTATCGACTGCACATTGTGCGTGGCTGAATGCCCTGCTGAAGCAATTTTTGCAGAGGATGACGTCCCAGCAGACCAACAAGAGTACATCGAACTAAACGCACGCCTTTCAGAAGTATGGCCTGTGATTTCAGGACGTAAAGAACCAATGCCAGATGCGGATGCTATGAACGGCGCACCAGGTAAACGTGAATTATTGGTTGAGTAGTTAAATAGCAATACGAAAAAGAGACCTCGGTCTCTTTTTTTATTGGGTTGCTGTTAGGGTAGTTTAAAATGAAAAATCCATAAAATTTGTTTCATCATCTAAATTGCCTTGCGAACTAGGCATGGCGCCATAAGTGGCTTTGACGAATAACCAACCAACCCACAAAGCAGTAGGCTGCCATTGCGCAGGCCATCGCAAAAGTACTATCCCACACTAATGAAGCGACCACGCCTGATGAAACGCTGGAAAGGAACATTTGCATAAAGGCTTGGCCTGATGCGGCAGTGCCTCGGATTTTTGGGTGTCTATCTAGCGCGGCGATAGAAAGCACGGGCATTGCAAGCGCCATGCCAACGTTGAATATTGCAATAGGCAATATCAGCCACAAGGTGTGTGATAAGAAGTAACACGCGATAACGTTACCCGCTACAGTGAAAGACATCCAAGCATAAGCCCATTGCACCACTTGCTGACGTGTATATAAGCCAGCGACACGTTTGGCGAGATATGAGCCTATCATCATGCCGCACACGGTGGGAATGAACATATAGCCGAACTGCTGGGCGCTAAGACCTAAATGCTTCACCAAAAACATCGGGCTGGCGATCACGTATAAAAAAAAGCCAGCAAAGTTTGCGCTGATAGAAAACACTAAACGAAAGTATTCGGCATCAGAAAAAATAATGCGGTAATCTTTAATCACTTGCTTGGCGGAGAGTGGCATGCGCTTTTCTGGCGGCATGGTTTCGGGCAAATAGTGAGCCACGGCAAAAAAGGCAAAGCCTGAATACAAGGCCAAGAAAATGAAAATAGCCTGCCAATGAATGCCCAGCAAGAAGCCGCCAATAATTGGCGCAATGGCTGGGGCAATGCCAAACAGCATTTGTACGGTAGCCATCACACGCTGGGCTTGTGGGCCTTCAAATAAATCACGCACCATGGCTCTAGCCACCACATTCCCTGCGCCGCCAGATAGGCCTTGCAAGGCTCTAAAGAACCAGAGCGTTTCCACATTTTGAGCAAAGGCACAGCCGATAGAAGCAAGTAAAAATACGCCCAAGCCAATTTTAATGGTGGGAATACGGCCGATAGAGTCTGAAATGGCGCCATGCCATAGCGTCATAACGGCGTAAGGCAGCAGGTAGAAAGTGAGGCTTTGTTGAAGCGCCTCTGGCTCAGCAAGCAAGTCTGCACCCATCGCTGGAAATGCTGGCAAATAGGTATCAATGGCAAACGGTGCAAGCGCGGCAAGGCTTGCGAGTAATACAGATAAAAATAGCGGGGAAAGTTTTGTCATTGCGTTTGGCTGGTTATCTTTGTTAAAAGGCTTTCAATAAAAACGCGCCAGTGAATTTCAGAGGCGCGTTTATTTAACCACAAATGCTGGATTTTTGGCTAAGGTAAAGCGTGAAACTCTTTCACTCGATCATTTAACTCGCCAGCGATAATCGCTTTGGAGTTTTTATCATTACGGAAAATAATCGGCTGTGAGGCAATCGCTGGGTTACGTGAATCCTCAATTGCTTGCGTAATGACATGATGGTTAGGTGACAAGCTACATACAGGGTCAGCACCTTCGGCATCACCTGTGAGCATAAACGCTTGGCAACGACATCCCGCTAAGTCTTTCTCTTTTTCTGCGCAGCTACGGCAAGGCTCTTTCATCCAGCTATCGCCACGATACTTATTAAATGCCGGCGAATCATTCCAAACCCAATCTAAGCCATTATCCTTCACATTGGGGAATTCGATATTCGGCAATACGCGCGCTGAATGGCATGGCAATACATCACCGTTGGCAGTCACAATCATAAACACTTCGCCCCATCCATTCATGCACTTTTTAGGACGATCTGAGAAGTAATCAGGCACCACGAAGAAAACCTTCATCTTACTGCCTTGCTTCTCACGGAATTCATTGGTGATGCGCTCGGCTTCATCAATTTGTTCTTTAGTTGGCATGAGCTGGCTACGATTGACTAAAGACCAGCCGTAATACTGCGTATTCGCAAGCTCAATATAATCAGCGCCCAACGCTTCTGCCATCTCTAAAATTTCGCGCATGTGACCAATGTTATATCGATGAATCACCACGTTGAGCACCATCGGGTAGCCATGATTTTTAATCATCGCGGCAACTTTTTTCTTAAGCTCAAACGTCTTGGTATTGGTGATGAAATTGTTTATTTCTTCGGTGATGTCGTGCATAGACAATTGAATATGATCCAAGCCGCCATCCTTAAAAGCTTGAATGCGCTTTTCAGTGAGGCCGACACCTGAAGTAATCAAGTTGCTATAATAGCCAAGCTTTTTAGCTTCAATCACGATATCTTCAATATCGTCACGTAGCAAAGGCTCGCCGCCAGAAATGCCTAACTGCAAGGCGCCTAAACGACGTGCATCACGCAAGGCTTGTATCCATTGCTCTGTCGTTAACTCATTTTGCGTATGCTTATCGTAATCGGTTGGGTTGTAGCAAAACGCGCAATGCAGTGGGCAGCGATAAGTCACTTCAGCCAGCAACCAGAGTGGTTGCGTTTGAGTTACATTGGCAGAGACGCCGTTATTTTGGGCTTGAATCTCTTTTTGTACGACTGATTGACCGAGTGATGCTTGTGTCATTTTGCTACTCCTAGACTGGCTACTCTTAATTAATTTGGCGTAACCAAGCTTTTTCGATGGCTAATTCCAACATGCCGACAATGTCTTTATCTAAATCTGGCACATCAGAAAATTTGGCTTTTAGTTCTGTCAAGATATCAGCAACTGTGCGTTTACCATCCACAAGGTTAAGCACTTCACCTGCTCCGCCATTTAGTTTAACCATGCCTTCTGGAAACAAGATGACGAAGCAATCTTGGGCTTCTTCCCACTGAAAACGATGATGCAAGGCAATGGCGTAAATATTAGTGTGTTGAATGCTCATATATGTATCAATCAATACACTGGCTGGCGCAAGTAAGCCACACCATCTGTTGTGACCTCTGTGGAAGCCAACATAATTGCATCAGCAATCACCCAAAGAACATTGAGCTTAAATTGCAAAATTTCTAATGCGCGTTCTTGCATTTCACGACTTTTGCCAAAGTAGTCCAATGTCACGCCTAAGCCTTGCTCAACATCACGACGAGCTTCTGTCAGGCGCTTTTTAAAGTAACTCAAACCATCTTCTTTAATCCATGGATACATGGTAGGCCACGAGCTAATACGCTGTTGGTGAATATGCGGTGCAAATAACTCAGTCAGCGATGAGCATATAGACTCTTGCCAAGGACGTTGACGCGCAAAATTAATGTAAGCATCCACAGCGAACTTAACGCCTGGGCTTACCATCTCAAGAGAGGTCACTTGTTCGCGCGTAAGACCCACTGCTTCACCCAATTGAATCCAAGCTTCAATACCACCAACCGCATCACCCACACCGTCATGGTCTGTAATACGAACTATCCATTCTTTACGAACTTCTTTATCAGGGCAGTTTGATAAAATGGCTGCGTCTTTTTGTGGAATACCAATTTGATAATAAAAACGGTTGGCAACCCAGCACTGAAGCTGCTCTTTGCTTAATTTACCTTCATACATCGCCACGTGAATTGGATGATAGATATGATAACCTTTGCCTTTGGTGCGAAGTTTTTCTTCAAATTCTTCTCTTGTCCAAGGTATGTTGTCGATTGTCACTGCGTTCATATTGTTCTCCTAAAGAATGATGTCCATGCCATCGAAGGCAACTTCAATACCGTGCTTAGTTAACTCTGCACGTTCTGCGGAATCTTCTCTTAAAATCGGGTTGGTGTTATTGATGTGAATCAGTACTTTTCTAGAAGCGTCAAACTCATTCAATTTTTCAATCATGCCACCCTCACCTGATTGCGGATTGTGACCGATACTGCGAGCTGTTTTGGTCATCAAGCCCATATCAATCATTTCGGTATTCGTCCAGAAAGTACCATCGACCATAATGCAATCTGCTTGATTCATTAAGGCTGGCAAATGTGGCTCAATTTCACCCAAGCCTGGTGAATACCAACATTTTTTACCTGTGCTGATTTCTTCAATTAATACACCAATGGTGTCGCCTGGATGTGGATCGTTACGATGCGGTGAATATGGAGGCGCGGCACTTTTAAGGGCAACCGCTGTAAATCTGAAGTTGGTTGCGCCAGCTACTTCAAAAGAAGTTTTTCCATCCGTTGGCACTTGGTGGTGATTAATGCCGCAGTAGTGACCAAGAATATTAAGCAGCGGATTCCCTGATGTTAAATCCTGATACACCATATCAGTGCAGTAGATTTCACGTTTCACTTGGCCTTCACGCAACATTAAAAGGCCTGTGGTGTGGTCAATTTGAGCATCAATCAATACGATACCTACAATACCGCTATCGCGAATGGCACGGCTAGGTTGTAACGGTCCGAAGTCTTGAATTTGTTGAAGCACATCTGGTGAAGCGTTAAATAGCACCCAATTGATTCCATCACCACTTACACATATAGATGACTGGGTTCGCTTAGTCGCTTTAATAGTACCTTTACGCAGTCCATCGCAATTAAAGCAATTACAATTCCACTGTGGAAAACCACCACCGGCGCCAGCGCCTAAAACATGAATGTGCATAGATTTCTCTTTAATTATTATTCTAAATATTAAGCCTAATTATAGGCTTTATGTGAAACTGGGCCACCTTTCAGCAGCCCAGTTTCCGCAATCTTTAAAGACTGCATGTACTGTAAAACAATCTTAGCGATTGCAAACGTACATTGTTACTTCAAAACCGAAACGCATTTCAGTAGCAGCTGGTTTAGTCCACATGGTGTATCTCCAATTTATAGTTAAAAAAACCGTTAGCGCATTTGAGTAATTCATTTGCATCTAAGGTGATTAATAATGCGCTTAGGCCCATTTATACAATAGTGCAAAAACAAGGAAACATGACTAATGATTTTCATGACGGCACTCAATTAAGTGTCTGAAAAATGACTTACGAGAGCTAAAATGCTTTGAGCATAGACTTTTTATACGCGACTTAACTTAAGTAGCGAATTCGACAATTAAACCTTAATCGCCTGCGCTAAGGCTTCTAAAAAGCGCGCATTTTCCGAGAACAATCCGATACTCACTCGCAAGTAATCCGGCATCTCATAGTTTGCAATTGGCCTTACAATCACTCCTTGATCAAGCAAACGTTCATAAACGCCACGAGCATCTGCCACTTTAAAGCTTACAAAATTAGCAAACGATGGAATGAATGTTAAGCCTAACTTTCCTAGTCCTTGCGTAATTTGCACCATACCCGCTTGATTTAAAGCGCGTGTTCGCTCTACAAACTCATCGTCGCCCAGAGATGCAACCGCAGCAGCTTGCGCAATGCTATTAACGTTGAATGGCTGTCGCACGCGGTTCATCAAATCAGCAATAGCGCTTGATGTCACCCCAAAACCAACACGCAAACCAGCAAGGCCATAAGCTTTTGAAAACGTGCGAGAGATCACTAGATTATCAAACTCAGCTAACCAACCAATGGATTCAGCCTTGAATTCGTCAGTAAGATATTCATCGTAGGCTTCATCTAGTATGACCAACACGTGCTTAGGCACAGCCAACAGAAACTTCTTCAGCACAGCTTTTTCAATTAATGTACCAGTTGGATTGTTTGGGTTTGCCACAAACACCATACGAGTTTTTGGCGTAATCGCCTTTAACATTGCATCCAAATCGTGACCAAATTCTTTTGCCGGCACAACAACGCCTGTTGCGCCAACAGCTTGGGTAACAAGACTATAAACAGCAAAAGCATGCCGCGAA
>CAMCTR010000067.1 GCA_945878605.1 Candidatus Methylopumilus universalis
AAATAATTCAACCTAAGCAGATTGATAGAGAACTTAACATTGGCACAAATCAACAAAACAGATAGTCGGTGGGAAATTGATGGTGACGTCACCATCGTTCACGCACAAATCCTTTTGGCTGAAAGTAAATCATTGCCAACGGCAGCAACTTTGCTTGTGGATTTTTCCAAAGTAACCTATGTTGATACAGCAACGATTAGCCTAATATTTGAATGGTTGCGTCAGGCGCAATCAAAAAAATGTGACTTGAAATTCGCCAACTTCCCAAAAAACTTATTAAGTTTGATTGCGCTTTATGGCGTGGTGGACTTAATTCCGCAAGTAACGCATTAAACCATCAATTGGGCGATTTTTTAGCCCGAGGAATCTATGACTCCGGCAATTAAAATAGAGCAAGTACACAAGCAATTTGGTGCATTACATGCATTGAATTGCGTGGATTTGACGATAGAGCAGGGGGAATTTTTTGCGCTTCTTGGACCTAATGGTGCTGGCAAATCAACGCTGATTAACTTGTTGGCAGGTTTGCTGCGTCCGACAAGTGGCAATTTGTCTGTGATGGGTTTTGACGTCATGGCGCAATACCGTCAAGCGCGCCGTGCTTTGGGTGTCGTGCCGCAAGAGCTAGTCTTTGACCCATTTTTTAATGTGCGTGAAATGTTGCGATTTCAGGCAGGCTATTTTGGTAAGGGCCCTGAGAATGATGCTTGGATAGATGAGGTCATCGAATCTTTAGGTTTAACAGATAAAGTGGGCACTAATATGCGCCGTTTGTCTGGGGGAATGAAACGACGTGCGCTTATTGCTCAAGCCTTAGTTCACAAGCCCCCAGTGATTGTGTTGGATGAACCAACTGCTGGCGTGGACGTCGAGTTGCGTTATATGTTGTGGGAGTTTATTAAGCGACTAAATCGCGACGGGCATACCATCATACTGACGACCCATTATTTAGAAGAGGCTGAAGCTTTATGCTCACGCGTTGCACTGCTTAAGCAAGGTGAAGTCATTGCACTTGATAGTACTAAGAACTTATTGGCGAGCATTCCAGGTAAAAAATTACGCCTGAAATTATCAGCCGCATTACCTGCTAATCTCCAAGACATGGTGCGTCACCAAGAACAGCATGATTACACTTTATCGCTCAATGTGATTAATCAAGTGGAGTATGTCTTGGCTGAATTAAGAAGCGCGAATGTGGTAGTGGAAGATATGCAGTTGATAGAGGCCGATTTAGAAGATGTATTTATTAATTTAATGGGTCGACATGAATCTAATTAATCAGCGTTTTCGAGGACCTTGGACATTATTTAAAAAAGAGATTTTACGTTTTTGGCGTGTGAGCTTCCAAACAGTTGCAGCGCCAGTGATGACAGCGCTTTTGTATCTTTTGATTTTTTCTCATGTGCTTGGCGGTCGAGTAGAAGTCTATCCTGACGTGCCTTATACAATATTTTTAATTCCAGGTTTGATTATGATGTCTATCTTGCAAAATGCCTTTGCAAACAGCTCGTCTAGCCTTATTCAATCTAAAGTGATGGGTAGTATTATTTTTGTGTTGCTTACCCCCTTAAGCTATTTGGAGTTCTTTTTGGCTTTTTTGTCTGCTTCCATCGTTAGGGGATTAGTGGTTGGATTTAGTATTTACTTTGTAGCCATTTGTTTTATTGATTTACCGCTGATTCACCCACTATTTATTTTGGCATTCGCGATTGCAGGTAGTGGAATGTTAGGAGCTTTTGGCATTATTGCGGGACTTTGGGCTGAGAAATTTGACCAAATGGCGGCATTTCAAAACTTTGTCATCATGCCATTGTCATTCTTATCTGGAGTGTTTTATTCGATTCATTCCTTGCCACCTTTTTGGCAAAAGATTTCGCATTTAAATCCATTCTTTTACATGATTGATGGGTTTCGGTATGGTTTCTTTGGGCAAGGTGATATTTCTCCATGGTTTAGTTTAACTGTTGTCCTAGGTAGCTTTATTGCCCTATCATTCATCACTATTGGTATGTTAAAAGCTGGATATAAATTACGGGGCTAATATGTTAAGCGCGAATGAATTAAAAACCTACATTACGAACGGCCTAGCTTGCGAGCATATTGAAGTGCTTGGCGATGACGGTCAGCATTTTGAAGCCTTGATTGTAAGCCCCGCTTTTGTGGGTAAGAATATGGTGCAACAGCATCAACTGGTTTATCAGGCGCTGGGCGATAGAATGCGTTCAGAAATACATGCGCTTTCAATGCGCACATTTACGCCAGAGGCTTGGATAGCTAATGGCAAGTGCGCGTAAAGATTTTTTATTAGGAGTTAAATATGGATGTTCAAGCAGCAATTAAGAGTCAAGTAACAAGTAACCCCGTTGTGCTTTATATGAAGGGAAGTCCTAAATTTCCACAATGTGGTTTTTCTGGTTTGGCCATTCAAATTTTGCAGGCTTGTGGCGTGCAAAATTTAGTGGCGGTAGATGTGTTAGCTGATCCAGCAATTCGTGATGGCATTAAGGCATATTCCGACTGGCCAACCGTTCCACAACTTTATATCAATGGTGAGTTCGTAGGTGGTTCAGACATTATGCGCAGCATGTATGAGCAAGGTGAATTGCAAAAACTCCTAGCGGAAGTGGCTGCTTAATTGGACAAACTCCTTATTCAAGGCGGTGCTCGTCTTCATGGCGAAGTAACCGTTTCAGGCGCTAAAAATGCAGCGCTGCCAATTTTATGTGCAGCGTTGTTGGCTGAAGATACATTGCAGTTATCTAGCGTTCCTAAGCTTAAGGATGTTGTTACTATTATCAGCTTGCTTGAGCACATGGGTGTAAAAGTGAACCGCCAAGCGGATAAAGTAGAGTTGGATGCACGAAATATCCAAATTCTAGAAGCGCCTTATGAAATGGTGAAAACCATGCGCGCTTCTATCTTGGTGTTGGGCCCTTTGTTGGCCCGTTTTGGTAAAGCACGTGTTTCGTTGCCTGGCGGCTGTGCCATTGGCTCACGCCCTGTTGATTTACATATCAAAGGCTTACAAGCTATGGGTGCAAAGATTCATATTGAGCATGGCTATATCGAAGCAACAACAGAGCATTTACCAAACAAACGTCTTCAAGGTACACGTTATTACATGGATTTGGTGACGGTCACAGGCACTGAAAACTTGATGATGGCAGCCGCTTTGGCGAACGGGACAACGGTTTTAGAGAATGCTGCTAAAGAGCCTGAAGTTGTGGACATGGCCGAATGCTTAATAAAGATGGGCGCAAAGATTAAAGGTGCTGGCACGGACTTGATTACCATTGAAGGTGTTGAAAAGCTTCATGGCGCGACTCATCAAGTGGTGTGCGATAGAATTGAAGCAGGTACTTATATGGTCGCTGCGGCAATGACGGGTGGGGAAATCAAACTTCTCAATGTCAAAGAAAACTTGCTAGATGCAGTGATTGAAAAATTGCGTGAAGCTGGTGCTGAAGTGATTTGCGACCAAAATACCATTACAGTTAAAAGTGATGGCAAGCTAAAAGCGGTAAATATTCGTACCGCGCCGCATCCTGCATTCCCAACCGATATGCAAGCGCAGTTTATGGCGCTTAATACGGTTGCAGAAGGCGTTTCAAAAGTGACAGAAACGATTTTTGAGAATCGATTTATGCATGTACAAGAAATGCAGCGCTTGGGCGCAAATATTGATATTGATGGCAATACGGCTTTAGTAAAAGGCGTGGCTGAATTAGAAGGTGCCACTGTCATGGCAACTGATTTGCGCGCCTCAGCAAGTCTTGTATTGGCTGGTTTGGTGGCTAAGGGCCAAACCGTGATTGAGCGAATTTATCACTTAGACCGTGGCTACGAAAATCTCGAAGAAAAATTTAATGCACTTGGCGCAAATGTGAAGCGCGTTTCTTGATAACGAAAATTGATGACAACATGATTACCATCGCACTTTCTAAAGGCAGAATATTCCAAGAAACCACTCCATTGTTGGCAGCGGCGGGTATTCATGCGCTTGAAGATCCAGAAGCGTCACGTAAATTAATTTTGCCGACGAATCGCGATGATGTGCGTTTAATCATTGTGCGCGCTTCCGATGTTCCAACCTATGTGCAATATGGCGCTGCCGATTTGGGCATTGCAGGTAAAGACGTCCTAGATGAACATGGTGGAGAAGGCCTATATCAGCCTATAGATTTGCAAATTGCGAAATGCAAAATGATGGTCGCAGTGCGTAAAGACTTTGATTACTTTGCTTCAATCAGAAGCGGCGCACGTCTTAAAGTGGTAACCAAATACGTTAAAACCGCCCGCGAACACTTTGCAGCAAAAGGCATGCACGTTGATTTGATTAAGCTTTATGGTTCAATGGAACTGGGTCCTTTGGTTGGATTGGCTGATGTGATTGTAGATTTAGTCAGTACAGGTAGCACTTTGCGTGCAAACAACCTCAAAGCAGTTGAAGAGGTGGGTGAGGTTAGCTCTCGCTTGGTTGTGAACCAGGCATCTTACAAACTCAACCGCGCTAAATTACAGCCAATCATGGACGCCTTTATTGGCGCGATTGGTCAATAGATTAAAAGTAAGTTTGAAAATAGGTTTAATAGACAATGAGTACCGAAATTAAAGTAAGACGTTTTTCTAGCGCAGATGGTGATTTCGATGGCAAGTTAAAAGCTTTGCTAGCGTTTGAAACCGCTCAAGATGACAACATTGATGAAGTCGTTGCGGGCATTCTGAAGGATGTAAAAAAACGTGGCGATACTGCGGTTTTGGAATACACTAACCGCTTTGATAAAACCAGTACATATTCAATCTCTGAGTTAGAAATTTCACAGTCTGAACTTGAAGCTGCCCTAAATGGCTTGCCAGGAGAGCAGCGTGACGCTTTAAAAGCAGCAGCTGACCGTGTGCGCAGTTACCATGAGAAGCAATTAATGGCTTCATGGCAATACACAGAAGCAGATGGAACGGTTTTAGGTCAGCAAGTCACATCTTTAGACCGTGTTGGCCTTTATGTGCCAGGGGGCAAGGCGGCATATCCTTCATCTGTGTTGATGAATGCGATCCCGGCAAAGGTAGCGGGCGTTCAAGAGCTGATTATGGTGGTACCTACTCCTAATGGTGAGAGGAACCAATTGGTATTGGCTGCTGCTGCGATTGCGGGTGTTGACCGTGTGTTCTGTATTGGCGGCGCGCAAGCCGTTGGTGCGATGGCTTATGGGACTGAAACTGTTCCGCAAGTTGATAAAATTGTTGGCCCTGGTAATGCCTATGTTGCCGCGGCAAAGCGTCGCGTATTCGGTGTGGTCGGTATTGATATGGTGGCAGGTCCATCAGAGATTTTAGTTATTTGCGATGGTAAAACTAATCCTGATTGGGTGGCGATGGATTTGTTCAGTCAAGCTGAGCATGATGAATTGGCGCAGGCTATTTTACTTAGTCCTGATGCGGCCTTTTTGGATCAAGTGCATGCGAGTATCCAGAAACTTGTTCAAACCATGCCGCGTCAAGAAATTATAAAAACCTCGCTCACGGACCGTGGAGCTTTAATTCAGGTGCGTGATTTAGATGAAGCGGCTCAAATCAGCAACTATATTGCGCCTGAGCATTTGGAACTGTCGATTGAAGACCCGATGGCTTTCAGCAAAAAAATCAAACATGCGGGAGCAATCTTTATGGGCCGAGATACTTGTGAGGCGCTTGGTGATTACTGCGCGGGCCCTAACCATGTGCTTCCAACTTCACGCACCGCGCGTTTTTCATCGCCCCTTGGCGTTTATGATTTTCAAAAACGCTCTAGCCTGATTTTTGTATCATCAACTGGTGCGCAAACCTTGGGTAAAGTGGCGGCGACCCTCGCCTATGGTGAAGGCTTGCAAGCTCATGCGCAATCTGCGGAATATAGACTGAAAAAATGAGTCAATACTGGAGCAAGCTAGTTCACGCACTGTCCCCTTATGTGCCAGGTGAGCAGCCTAAAATCAATAATCTCATTAAGCTTAATACCAATGAGAACCCTTATGGACCAAGTCCAAAGGTGATTGCTGCCTTGCAAAAAGAGGCTGCTGATAGCTTGCGTCTTTATCCTGACCCTAATTCAGATGCGCTGAAACAAGCGATTGCCGAATATCATGGTTTGAATGCAAATCAGGTGTTTGTGGGTAATGGCTCTGATGAGGTGTTGGCGCACGTCTTTAATGCCTTACTCAAGCATGATAAGCCGATTTTGTTTCCAGACATCACTTATAGCTTTTATCAAGTTTATTGCAGTCTATATGAAATTGAGTTTGAAACGGTCCCGCTCAATGATGCGTTCGAAATTAAGGTGAGCGATTACTTTAAACCGAATGGCGGGGTTATATTCCCAAATCCTAATGCGCCAACTGGTCGCTTATTAGCATTGTCTGAGATAGAGCGTTTGTTAAAACAAAATACGGCCTCTGTGGTGGTGGTTGATGAAGCCTACGTAGACTTTGGCGGAGACTCGGCAGTTGCGCTGGTGAATCGTTACCCGCAGTTGCTTGTAACGCATACATTATCTAAGGCGCGTTCACTTGCTGGTTTGCGTGTTGGTTATGCTGTCGGTCATCCAGATTTAATTGATGCTTTGCACCGCGTAAAAGACAGCTTTAACTCTTATCCGCTGGATCGTTTCGCTCAGGCAGGTGCAATTGCTGCAATGCAAGACAAAGTGTATTTCGAAGAGACGCGTCAGCGTGTTATTAAAACTCGCGAGGCGGTTGTTAATGCCCTAGAGGGCTTGGGGTTTGAACTGCTGCCATCTGCTGCTAACTTCATTTTTACGCGGCACCCACAACATGATGCTGAAACTTTGGCTACCGCTTTGCGAGAGCAAAAAGTGATAATTCGGCATTTTAAAAAGCCTGCCAGAATCGCTCAGTTTTTAAGAATTACTATTGGGACGGATGATGAATGCAAAGCGCTGGTGGATGCGCTGAAAAACACCCTCAAAATGTAAAGATTTTTGACCAAAATGCAAAATCGTTATATAAAGTCAATTTTGGTAAATCTGTATCTCTTTACCATTAACTTCATAAAAAATGTATCATAACGCTTGTAGTTAAATTGTAAACGTGTAATTAAGGGGAGGAAGTAACATGGCATTAACACAAATGGCTTTAGATTCATTAGATTTTGACGCAACAATAGCACTAGCAACAGCGGTTGCTCCACACGTTGATATTCTTGAAATTGGTACACCATGCATTAAGCACAACGGTATCAAATTACTTGAAACTCTTCGTGCTAAATTCCC
>CAMCTR010000068.1 GCA_945878605.1 Candidatus Methylopumilus universalis
AGAATTTACCCAAGTGGATATCGAAACTTCATTTTTGGGCGAATCCGAGATTATGAACATCGTCGAAGATATGATTCGTAAGATGTTCAAAGGTGTGCAAGATATCGACTTGCCAGCAAAATTCCCTACAATGCCATTCTCTGAAGCCATGACACGTTATGGCTCAGATAAGCCAGATATGCGTGTGACCCTTGAAATTACTGAGCTTTCAGATGTCATGAAAGATGTCGATTTCAAAGTATTTGCAGGCGCTGCCAATATGGAAAATGGCCGTGTGGCTGCTTTGCGTGTGCCTAACGGCGCTGCTATTAGCCGTTCAGAAATTGACGCTTACACAGAGTTTGTGAAAATTTATGGCGCTAAAGGTTTGGCGTACATCAAGATTAACGACATCACGCAATTAAACGAAGAAGGCTTGCAAAGCCCTATCGTGAAGAATATTCACCAAACAGCGTTGAAGGCGATTATTGAGCGCACAGGTGCTCAAAACGGCGATATCGTGTTCTTCGGTGCGGATAAATCTAAAGTGGTGAACGAGGCTTTAGGCGCACTGCGCCTAAAAGTGGGACACGATAAAGGCCATGTGGATGGTCGTGCTTGGGCGCCTTTATGGGTGGTGGATTTCCCAATGTTTGAACATGATGAAGATGCCGACCGCTGGGTTGCGCTTCACCATCCGTTCACCGCACCAAAAGATGGCCACGAAGATTTGCTTAGCACTAACCCTAGCGCCTGTTTGTCCAAAGCGTATGACATGGTGATTAATGGCTGGGAAGTGGGTGGTGGTTCAGTGCGTATCCATAAACAAGAAGTACAATCAAAAGTATTTGATGCCTTGAAGATTAGCAAAGAAGAAGCGCAAGAGAAGTTTGGCTTCTTGCTGGATGCGCTTCAATACGGCGCGCCACCACACGGCGGTTTGGCGTTCGGTCTAGATCGTTTAGTGACTTTGATGGCGGGTGCAGAGTCTATTCGTGACGTGATTGCTTTCCCGAAAACACAACGTGCGCAATGCTTGATGACGAATGCGCCAAACGAAGTCGATGAAAAACAACTACGCGAGTTGCATATTCGAGTGCGTACGCCAAATGTGGCAGGCGCTTAAGTAGAAATAAAAAGGCGCTTTGAACAGCGCCTTTTTTAATTCAGGTCCCAATCAAAAATTGACATCGCCCGCTTACAAAACGCCTATTTCTGTTTTAGTCTTGATACACACAGCTGACTTAAAAGTCTTGTTAATCGAGCGTGCGGATAAAGCAGGGTTTTGGCAATCGGTCACTGGCAGCATTGAATTGGAAGATGCAACGTTACGAGATACAGCCATCCGCGAAGTGATGGAAGAAACGGGTTTAGATGCCACGCAGTTTGATTTATCAGATTGGGATTTCTCGCAAACTTACGAAATCTATGAGCACTGGCGCTATCGTTATGCGCCAGGGGTCACACAAAATGTAGAACATATATTTGGCTTGGCATTGCCACATGCTGTGGATGTAAAATTAGCACCCAATGAGCATGTGGCTTATGAATGGGTGGATTGGCGTGAGGCGGCCAAGCGGGTGTTTTCTTATACTAATGTTGAGGCGTTACGGTTACTCGGTGAGCGCCACCAATTAACACTTTAACGGAATAGCTATGCAAGTTTCCCAAATAAAATTTGAACCCTATCAAGCTCGCAATGAGGAAGATTTGCAGGCGCGTATAGTGGCGGCCAAGCAAAAGCTCGGTAAAAAATTAGTCATTCTTGGACATCATTATCAGCAAGAAGGCGTGTATCGCCATGCGGATTACACAGGTGACTCACTCAAGCTTTCGCGCTTTGCGGGCGAAACGGATGCCCAATACATTGTATTTTTAGGTGTGCATTTTATGGCTGAAGTAGCTGATATTCTGTCACGCCCTGAGCAAATTTCTATCTTGCCAGACCTATCAGCAGGGTGTTCTATGGCGGATATGGCGAACTTGGCTAAAGTAGAACGCTCACGCCGAGAGTTAGCTAAAGTCCTCGATTTTGATGAAAAAATTACCCCAGTTACCTACATTAATTCAGCCGCTGATTTAAAAGCCTTCTGCGGTGAGCATGGCGGCATTGTGTGTACCTCAACTAATGCACCAAAGATTTTAGAATGGGCGTTCCAGCAAAAAGAAAAAGTCTTGTTCTTCCCCGATCAAAACTTAGGGCGCTGGAGTGGTCACAAAATGGGCATCCCGCTTGAGCAAATGCCGGTTTGGGACCCTGACCAACCGATGGGTGGCTTAACCGAAGATCAAATCAAAAACGCCAAGATTTTGCTGTGGAAAGGCCACTGCGCAGTGCATCAGATGTTCCGCGAGCAAAACATTACTAAATTCCGCGCCGAGCATCCTGAAGGCTTGGTGATTTCGCACCCTGAGTCGCCTTTTGAAGTGTGTTTGAACTCAGACTATGTGGGCTCAACCGAATACATCTTAAAGACCGTTTCTGATGCACCTACCGGCACACATTGGCTGGTCGGTACCGAACTTAACTTGGTGAACCGTTTGGCAGAACAAATGAAACCACAAGGTAAAACCGTGCAATTTATGTCGCATGTGGTGTGTGAATGTTCAACCATGGCACGTATTGACCCGCAACATCTCGCTTGGACGCTTGAAAATTTAGTTGAAGGTAATGTGGTCAACCAAATTAAAGTGCCTGCTAAAGAAGCAGCGCTTGCCAAACTTACCTTGGACCGCATGTTGGCGGTTTCGTAAAAATCACTTCGGCGATTGAATGCACAACACGCTAAACATCGCCACCTTTAATATCCACAAGGGCTTAACACACTTTAATGTGCGTTTTGCCCTGCATGAGCAAAGAGAGCTATTGCGTACTTTGCAGCCTGATATCGTTTTTCTGCAAGAAGTACGCGACGAACACGCCCCCCACCGCAAACGCTTTAGCAATTGGCCGCAAGCAGGCCAAGCTTCTTTTTTAGCCGATGCCGTTTGGCCGCATTTTTCATACGGCAAAAATTCAGTTTATCCCGCAGGGCATCACGGCAATGCCATCCTTTCCAAGTTTCCCATTGTGAATGAAAACAATGCGGACATTTCAGCACACAGTACTGAAGAGCGTGGCATGTTGCATTGCAGCATTCAAATTCCGAAATGGGATAAGCCTTTGCATACTATTTGCGTGCATCTTGGTTTGTTTGCTCGCTGGCGCCACGCCCAGTTGCAGTTGGTGGCTGACTATATTGATGCTCATGTGCCAGCGGATGAACCCTTAATGGTTGCTGGTGATTTTAACGATTGGACAACACGCGCTGGTAGCGTTTTTGCAGGCAAGCTTGGTTTGCATGAAGTGTTTGAGCTACATACAGGCCGCCACGCAAGAAGTTTCCCATCCGTCTTGCCGATACTGAGCCTAGATCGTGTTTATACCCGCGGATTTCATATCCATCATGCCGAAGTGCACTCAGGCGCTCGGTTTATCAAAATGTCTGACCATGCCGTGTTAAGTGCACGCTTAACTAGACACCACGCTGATTAAAATATGACCAATTTTATAAGCGGCAATCAAATTAAGCTGTTACGAAGTGGTGCAGAATACTTTCCTGCTTTAGAAGCCGAAATTGATGCGGCTAAACATGAAATTTATCTAGAAACCTATATTTACCAAGCAGACAAAATGGGCATTAAAATCGGCCAAGCGCTGATGCGCGCAGCACGGCGCGGTGTTTCGGTTTGCTTATTGCTAGATGGCTTTGGCAGCCAAGATTTAGCGCACAACTACATTCAAAGCCCAGGTTTGGGCGGTGTGCAAGTGATGTTTTATCGTACCAAGATTTCACCTTGGTCGCTTAAGAAAACCCGCCTGCGTCGTCTGCATCGCAAGATTGTAGTGATCGATCAACAAGTTGGTTTTGTGGGTGGCATTAACATTATTGATGATGACGATGTGCCCAGAGGAGCAACATCCCGCGTTGATTATGCCGTTCGTATAGAAGGCGCTTTATTACCAATGCTGTATGCCAGTGTGCATAAGCTTTGGCGACGTATTGCTTGGTCGCAATTACGACCACTTAAAAAATCAGTCACAACATTTAGCTCAGCCCACTATTCACATCACGATGGAATGAAAGCCGCCTTGGTCTTGCGCGACAACATCATGCACCGCCGAGATATTGAAGAAGCGTATTTGTCAGCTATCCAAAATGCAAAAACAGAAATCATCATCGCCAATGCCTACTTTATTCCCGGTGGAAAATTTCGCAAAGCCCTAGTAGATGCCTCTGCCCGAGGTGTAAGCGTTAAATTGTTATTACAGGGCCGTGTCGAATACTTTGCCATGTTCGCCACACATGCTTTTTATAACCTATTTTTAGAACATGGCATTGAAATTTATGAGTACCGCAAAAGCTATATGCACAGCAAAGTGGCGGTAATTGATGGTGAATGGGCCACAGTTGGATCTTCTAACATCGACCCATTTAGTTTGCTCTTAGCACGTGAAGCCAATGTAGTGATTTCAGACAAAACATTTGCAAAGGAACTACGCGCTGACATTCTCAAATCTATTCAAGATGGCGCAAGCAAACTCAGCCACGAAGATTGGCGCCATCGTCATTTTGCAGGACGTTTTGCCTCGTGGCTGGCTTATGGATTTTTAAGAATTTTTTTGGGCTTAATAGGTTATTTAGGAGAGCAGTAAATTATTGCTCACACTTAAACACCAACTCACGCTTACCGCCTATAGGGATTTGGTTGCGCTCTTTTTGTGCATAGCCATTGGGGCAGGTTTTTTTGGCTCGGTTATAGCAATTAGGCTAATCATCTACTGCGCCATTATTTTATGATTCAAAGTAGTCTCCTAACGATAAAAAGCCCCTTTACTTTTGCTTAAAAAAACAATAAAAAATGATAAAAATAAAAAGTAGTCGAATCAGTTGTCGACTATTTATCGACTACTAATTCATTGATTTTGACATAGATTAGTGCTTTTTTCGTTATAATCGGGCAGGTGAATGACAGCTACTTTGAACAAAGTCTGAGGGGTTAATATGAAATTAGTATTAAACAACATCGCGCGTGTTGCGCTTTTATTGTTGATTGGCATGCTGACGGCTTGTAGCAGCGTAAAAGATTTAACGAATATAGATATCTGGCCTTTTGGCCGAAGTGATGCGCCGCGCGTATATCTGCCAGCTAATTCAACCCCTTATCTGTGTGAGGGCAATAAAAAATTCTTTGTGCGAATTTTGGATAAAGGGGCCTCTGCTTGGTTAATTTTGCCGGATCGAGAAGTTCTGCTTGCTCAGAGTGGCACTATTAAAGTTTACTCAAACGGCATTAGCAAGTTAGATTTATCTAATGAAGATGTGACTTTGGCTGTCAATGAAACTACGAATTATTTAGGGTGTAAAGCTAACACTGTTGCTAAAGTGGCAGTTGTCGCAAAACCTGAGCTTGCCGTGCAGCCTGCAGCTGTAACAACTTCAGAAAAGGGTTGGTTGAGTAAGTTGAAGTTTTGGGAGGATGATGAACAGCCTAAGCTAGTTGAATCAAGTCCTAAAGCGGTGGCGGTCGTAAGCACAAAGGCTGCAGGGTCTGCGGTTGTTGTGGATATGCCAGCCAAACAAAATGTTTCACCAGTTGTTGCGGAAGAGCCATCTGCACCAGCGCCAAATAAATTGTCAGCGCCCGTTGAAGAGCCCGCCGTGGTGGATTCGCAAGCCATGATTAAGCAAGTTGCTCAGCAGGCAAACCAAGCGGAACGGGCTTTCATGCCTGCTGAAGAAAAGGTGACCACTTTTGAAGCGGGTGTAGCGCAATCCATAGATGCTTGGGCAAATGCTTGGCGCACCAAAAATGCGGATGTTTATTTAAGCGCTTACTCAACTAAATTTAAGCCAGAAGGCATGAGCCATAAAGCATGGGTAGCGCAACGTAAGCAGCGTGTGGGCGTTAATCCAGCTGAAATCACTTTGGTGTTGGATAAAGTGAATGTGGTGGCGGATGCTAAAAAGGCAGAAGTGACATTTATCCAAAACTACACTAGCGGAAAATTTAGCGATTCCGTTGCCAAAGTACTCAATTTTGAAAATGAAAATGGTCGTTGGTTAATTATCAAAGAGTCTTCGCAGTCTAAAAAATAATCTTGAGCCGCGCTGACTATATAAAAGATAAAAAAATCATGAAAAGTTATCGTAAAGAACTTTGGTTTAATTCGCCGACACGTGTGGCATTGATTAACATTACCAATCAAATTAATGAGTGCTTGCTTGAAAGTGGCGTGCGTGAAGGTTTGGTACTAGTTAATGCGATGCATATTACGGCGAGCGTATTCATTAATGACGATGAATCAGGGTTGCATCACGACTATAAAGAATGGCTTGAACGCCTTGCGCCTCATGAGCCTATTCGTAATTATCGCCATAACGATACTGGCGAAGATAATGCTGACGCCCACATGAAGCGACAAATTATGGGCCGCGAAGTAGTGGTCGCGATTACTGAGGGCCGTTTGGATTTTGGCCCTTGGGAACAGATTTTTTATGGCGAGTTTGATGGCCGCCGAAAAAAACGGGTGCTAGTCAAAATTATTGGGGATTGAAATCCTCCCGCCTTGAACAGCGAAGTTTTACGCGCAAACTGATAAAAGGCGCCTAATGAAATTCATTAGGCGCCTTTTATGTTGTGGGACCTAGGAATCATGATATAGTTAGGTAGCTAACTATTAAGCACCTAATTATGTTGCAGTTGCGTGATTTACCATCCATCGAAGTTTTAGAAAAATTCGCAGAACGCTATCCTGTGGCGGATGTGAGTGCAATTTCTTCTTTTTTGCATTTATTGCGAGTGGCCACGGATTTATCCATTGCGTTGGATGCATGCCTCAGTCGGCACGGCTTATTGCAGGGGCGCTGGTGGGTGCTAATTTTATTAATGCGTGAAATTAATAAAACCTCTACGCCCTCACTCTTGGCTAAAAAAGCGGGCGTGAGCCGTGCGACCATGACGGGCTTGTTGGATGGACTTGAGCGAGAGAACTTGGTGGCAAGAGTGTTTGATGATGCAGATCGGCGACGTTTATCCATCAGGTTGACCGATGCGGGTCAGCAAAAATTAGATGATGTGATGCCTGATTATTATGCGCGATTAAGAGTCTGTATGGCGGGGGTGGATGAAAGCGCTCGCAAACAACTTGAAGCAACATTGATGAATATTAATGCGGGTTTGGTCGCATTTAATAAAGTATTTTGAAGTTAATTTTTTTTTATTAGGAGAAAAGTATGA
>CAMCTR010000069.1 GCA_945878605.1 Candidatus Methylopumilus universalis
GGCATAATCAATTGGAAGGTCATACAGGCGACGGTTTATCAACTGACGAATTACTCAAAGCCATTGCTTATATCCGAACAGTCTACCAAGGCTCAGAAGAAAAGACTTGGTTAAAATAAGATGAATAGTTTTTTAAAAAACTATTGGAAGATCTTGCCTGACTTTTATTGGAGTCAGATCTTAATAAGATTACCTTTAGCCATAGTGTTCATTACATCGGGCGCGGGTAAATTGCCCTATCATGCTGCGGATGGTGCGGCTTTTGGTCTTTCTGCTCTAGTATGGTTGTTGGTGATCTCAAGTGAAATTGGATCGGGTGTGGGGCTAATAGTTGGAGGCTTGTGTACTTTACCCCGTGTAAGGGACGTCGCCCTGTTAGGTGAACTAGGAGATATGTTGACTAGATTCAGTGGCATCGTCATGTGCTGTGTCATTACTGGGGTAATTTGGACTGTGTTAAAACCAGAAAGCCTCTGGCTTTTTATCTCCACCGACTATCTCCACTTTAGTCTTTGGGTTGGCGGCTTGTATTTTGCCCTGCGTGGTAATTGGGCAGTGCGGGGCTCAAGAATTTAGGCAATGAAGCGCAATCCTATCTCCAGTCCTTGTATAACTGTATGTCAGTTTGAAGAGGAGGTATGTACTTCCTGCTTTCGAACTAGAGATGAAGCATATATGTGGTACGAACTCAGTGATGAAGCTAGGGACATCGCTTGGGATCGGTTTATTCAAAAATATAATCAAAATGAAGAAACTCAATGTTAGAAACAGCATGTGATAAAGAGATGGAGGCCCATAAGGGCAGATTTCTGCATATCTAACAGCTGGTGTTTGGACTTCTCCGATTTCAGTAGACATCAGACAATGTCAAAAATGAAACGGAGAGGTTTAGCCTTTCCAGGTACCACCGTATCTGTATTCAGGTAATTTTTTTGCAACTAGACAACATTCTTCGCAAACAAAAACCCAAACTTTTCCCTTTCTTATTTGTATACGGTACATTACCGTGAATTCTCTCTTGCAGGTATGGCATATTTTAGTTTTCATTTTTACTAATACAGACTCGTTTAACTAGCGTTAATCATAAAATATTATTTAATTTGGCAAAACAAACTTATGAATGGACGAATTAAAAAAAAGCAAATAGCTCATCAGATTTACTCTGATTTAGATAAAGGGGAAACGGTTTGCCAACTATGCATGAGGTCGATTCCAAAAATTCAAAGAGATGCACATCATCTCATTCCTAAGTCCCGAGGTGGAGTTGAAACAATCATTCTTCATAGACTTTGTCATAGGCAAATCCATGCCTTGTTAACCGAAAATCAACTCGCACGTAATTATTCAACCATTGAGGCTTTGAGAAGTCACCCTGAAATTGCAAAGTTTATTGAATGGATAGGTAATAAACCTACCCACATTCGAGCTGCAATTAAGCGAAGTCGAGATAAGGGGTTTTTATAAACAATTTAAAAAATTATACTCAAGGAACAATTGATTTTTAAAAAAGAAAATTTTGTTTTAAGACGGATTAAAAAAGTCAGTGATTAGATTTATCAATGATTGAATTTATAGATAGCAACCTGCTCATATTAATTATGAAATTAAAAAAACATTACCTCATATTCTTTTGTTTAATCCTAACTGCCATAACCAGTGAATGGGCGATTGCAGAGTGGCAAAGTAATGCTACCTCACGCTATGAATTTTACACGCCTAGTATCGATGCAACTGGCAAAGTCTTCATGGGGCGCGAAATAGCAAGTGTGATGGGTTTTCAAGGCGCGGCATGGTTGGAGCGCCAAAATCGAGTGAGCGAAGAGCGCACGGATATTTTAGTCACGTCACTAGATTTAGCAGTAGGTATGCATATTGCAGATATTGGCGCAGGGACCGGGTTTTTATCACGCGAAATCGTAAAATTAGTGGGTGAGCGAGGCCAAGTGTTTGCGGTGGATATTCAGCCTGAAATGATAGGGAAACTTAAAAACTTACAAAAAACTTATCGCAATGTCACACCAATTTTAGCCAGTGATCATAAAACTAATCTAGCCCAAAGCAGTGTAGATTTAGCTGTCATGGTAGATGTATATCATGAGTTAGCGCATCCATTTGAAGTGATTCAAGACACCATGCAGGCGCTCAAGAAGAATGGACGATTAGTGCTGGTAGAGTACCGTGGCGAGGATGATAGCGTGCCGATTAAATCAAGCCATAAAATGACTGAAGCGCAAATTATCAAAGAAATGCGCGCGCACGGTTTGCAGCACGAAAAGACTATTAAAAGCCTGCCCTGGCAACATGTTGTGATATTTACAAAGCCTTAGCGCTGGATATGTTCAATATTTTGTGAACTTGCTCACAAATTTAGAACACTCTTTCTTTGGGTTCAAGAGATGGTAAGTTTGAAAGCTGACCATCTCTTGAAGTTAAGCTTGAAATAAAAATTACTTCTTTTTGCCTGCTTTCTTTTTGCTGTCAGACCCTTGTAGTAATACCGTATCTATCATGTGTATTACGCCGTTATCAGCTTTAATATCACGACCAGGCGCTAACGTAATGCCATTAACTTTAATCCCATCAGTGACAGACAGACCTAAGTCATGACCCTCTACCGACTTTACTTTACCAACCTTCACATCTGCCGCGCTAATTTCTCCAGCCACTACATGATAAGTCAGTACTTTCGTAAGGGCTTCTTTATCCTTCAGCAATGCGTCTAACTTTTCTTGTGGCAGTTTGGCAAAGGCCGCATCATTAGGGGCAAACACAGTAAATGGACCTGCGCCTTTTAATATGTCAACTAAACCCGCACCTTTTAATGCTGTCACTAAAGTCTTATAAGAACCATCAGCAATAGCTGAGTCTACAATGTCATCAGCAAATGCAATATTTGATATGCCAAGTGCCAACAAAGAAAGCAGTAATACTTTTTTCATAAATTTTCCTAATTTAAATTGAGAACTATAATTTTAAAAATTAATTACAAAAATCAGGCAATAAACACGAAGAAAAGTTGCGCAATTTGCTGATAAAAACGGCGATGTTAAATTGCATCAGAATTTGACCCACGAATTGCATTTAGGCTTGACCCAGATAATATTGCAACAAACTAAGTCTGTTATAGGTTTAGACTTAATGATATGAATTAATACTTTATGCAGTTTCTATTCGGATTTGGCTCAAATTTTTATGCATTTCTACACACAGTCTCCTATTGCTGAATAATATCTCTGCCAACATTCATTATCGTACTGTTTACATACAAAAATATTTTCATCTTTGTTTTCTGGCACTTTTGCATTTTTTACACTTACTTTCTTTTCTAAAACTCTAGATATTTTGATTTGATCTTTTGATTTCATTTTCGTATCCTCATAAAGTGTTTCTATGAGCAAATGTTATGTCTCTATTTCATTTAAGTCTAATGAGTTGTTTGTATTGATGTAATAAGTATTACAAATCAGTAGTGGCCTCTATTGAGCCCCGGCAAGATCTTAAAGGCATCTTCTTCAAAGTAGAAATATTAGGAACGTGCAGAGACTAGACGGCACCCACCTAAAGCGCAAGCTATGGTGAAGGCATAGTCCAGGGAGCGGTGAAAGCCACACAAACTAGAATTCGTTGGTGCTGTGTTTGACTCACAGAGGAGCTACCAGCAAAAAAGGGTTACGTGAAAACGTAACCTTTTTGTCTTATTGCAAAGAGAAGTCTTATCTGCATTTGTACAGTGCGTATGTTCGTTCGCCAAACTTCTTAGATTCACCTTTGACAATGGTGTCGGCCTTATCTTCAACAGCAGCATTTCGTGCCATTTGTAATAAATTTTCTTCAACCCCTTCTTCGCCTCTATTCACAAACCAAACTTTAGAAAGTACGCTAGAAGTAACAGTTCCTTTTGATTCACAGCCAGACACTTGCTTAGCATCAACGACAGCAACTTTTTCAGAGCCAGCCTTAACGTCAAGGAATGCACTGGCGCAACCAGCAAGTAAAGTGGAACTTAATAATGTGGTCATAATAAATTTTGTAGTGATTTGCATATTAGCTCCTGTGTAAAGTCGTTATTATAATTCGATTAGCGTTACTTTAAGTAACGCTTAGATTGTTCTAAATGGATATACGAAACTCATGGGAAGTAAATTATCGAGTGTTTTTCAGGCTTTTAAAAAGTGGTAATGAATAGTTATGCCGACTATCATCGCCATCACAAAAATAAATGCTTCTTTATAACCTGCCCCCAAAGCAACCAGTGCAGGCCCTGGGCAAAAGCCAGCTAATGCCCATCCGGCACCAAATAATAAACTGCCAATGACGAGTTCTTTGGAAATATGCGTTGTACCAGGCAAATGTATAGTGTCGTCAAACACAGTCTGACTTTTATTTTGGACGAACTTAAATCCGACAAACGCAACTGCCATTCCGCCAAACATCACAAACATTAAGCTTGGATCCCATATGCCCCCGATGTCGAGAAACCTAATGACTTTGTCTGGGTTAGTCATGCCAGAGATGATTAAACCAAGCCCGAAAATCAGCCCAATTACGAATGTAATGATATTTTTCATGCGTTAACCCATTCTTAAAACATGCAGAAATAAGTAACAAACGACAAAGCCTGAAAACATAAAGCTGATTGTCGCGATTAAAGATCTTAGTGACAGACGGCTCAATCCACATATGCCATGCCCACTAGTGCAACCTGCCCCCATGCGCGTGCCAAAGCCTACCAAAAGCCCAGCAAGGATTAGAGTGCCGAATGAAGCGGATATATTAGATTCAGGTAAAGGCGCAAACAGTTGATACACAAAGCTTGAGCTAACTAGGCCAATCAGGAAAAGCCCTCTCCACAGGCGATGGCTATTAGCAATGCTATCCATATCAATGAGCCCGCCAAGTATGCCGCTGATGCCAGCAATCTTTCCTCTGAATACCACCAACAAAGCAGACGCCAAGCCGATGAGCATCCCGCCAATAAGTGAAGCACCGGGGGTGAAGTTTTGCCAATGAATGGTGAGAAGCATTTCGTCTCGATGATTGTTGTATAGGTAGCTATATTAAAGCTTAATCATGTGTAATTGTAAAAAATATTCTTATATAACTATATACTCATGTATTATTGCTTTTAAGTTTTATATTAAAGAGATTTTTATGAGTCAATTAGACGACCAAGCTTTTATTCATATCGCCAAATATTTTCAAGCATTGGCTGAGCCGATGCGCCTCAAAATATTGAATGGCTTGCGAGATGGTGAGAAGAACGTCACCGAGCTTGTAGAGATTTCTTACGGGACACAGGCCAATGTCTCTAAGCATCTTAATTTATTAAGAGAATCAAAACTCATTAAGCGCGAATCCCGTGGCACTAAAGCCTATTACAGCATTGCAGATCAGCGCATTTATGAATTATGCAATTTAGTTTGCGGGCAGATTGCCAACCAAATGAGTGCGGATGCTGCCGCAAATGAAGCGTTTATTTTTACACTTCAAACCAATCAATAAGCCACACATTCTTAAAAAAATATCTATTGGAGATGAAAATGATTTTTAAACAATTCTTTGAACCAGACACCAGCACTTTTACCTATCTATTGGCCTGCGAAAAAACCAAACAAGCAGTGTTAATTGATACTGTTGAATCAGAAGTACCTAAATATGTAAAAGAACTAGAGGCGCAAGATTTGAAATTGGTTTATACGCTTGAAACCCATGTGCATGCTGACCATGTGACAGGTGCAGATATAATACGACAAAAGCTAGGCAGCAAGACAGTGGTGCACCGCGATGCAGGCGCAATGTGCGGTGATTTATTAGTCACAGACGGTGTTCACATTATCGTTGGCAGCATTGATTTAGAAGTACGCTACACGCCAGGCCATACCAATGGTTGCATCAGCTTTTTTGCTGGTGACCGTATCTTTACGGGTGACTCATTATTGATTGGTGGTTGCGGACGTACCGATTTTCAAGGGGGACATGCTGGACAGCTCTTCGATAGCATTCATGCACAAATCTTCAGCTTAGCGGATGACGTCATTGTTTATCCTGGCCATGATTACAACGGCAATACCCAATCAACTGTAGGTGAGGAGCGCAAGCACAACAAACGCTTGGGCGAGAACAGAAGCCGTGAAGATTTCATTAAGCTCATGAGCGAACTTAAATTGGCATATCCACAGTATATTGACGTTGCTCTTCCAGCCAATAAAGCCTGTGGAAAAATAGTGCAAGCTCAAGCAGCTTAAAAAAATATAAATAAAAAATAGCTGGAGTAAAGGTCAAGAGTGGCAGCAAATTTAACAAAAAAATTTTGTCGCTGACAAATGTTAATAACTAACGCATTAAATTATTAAAGGTTTGTATGATTGATCCGATTGTCATGAGTATAGCATTAGGTTTATTTGTTGGCTTCGTCCTGGCTGTCACTGGCGCAGGCGGCACAATACTTTCATTGCCGCTGTTGGTGTTTTTCTTAGACATAAAAATGATTGATGCCGCCCCTATTTCGCTGATGGCTATTACGCTCTCTGCTGGGGTTGCTGCAGGCTTGGGCTTGAGAAGCGGCATCGTTCGATATAAAGCCGCAACCCTGCTTGCAACTTTCGGGGTGCTTTGTGCGCCATTCGGCGTTTATGTCGCACATCAATTACCTGAAAAAGTGTTAGCCATCCTTTTTACAATTGTACTGTTGATTGTTTCATGGCGCTCATTCCAAAAATTTCAAACACCAACGTTGTTAATTGTGGATGATCGCGATGACCCAAATGGTTGCGATGATGAAGAAAAAGCAGAGACTGCCTGTGCGGTAAATCCAGCAACATCGAAGTTGTTTTGGACAGCACCATGCACTAAACGCTTAATCCTAACAGGAAGTTTTTCTGGTTTTTTATCGGGCTTATTAGGGGTAGGTGGCGGTTTCATTATCGTCCCTACACTGCATAGCATCTCTAACTTAGAAACCAAAATGATTGTAGCCACATCGCTTGCTGTAGTTGCTTTAGTATCGATGGCGAGTGCGTTTGCCTATGCAGGTCATGCGATTATTCTGTGGAATATTGCCTTACCATTCATCACGGCTACTGTGGTTGGTATGCTCTTGGTCAGACTTATTCATAGCAAAATTTCTAGCTATATTAGCGTGCTTATTTTTGGTATTTTATCTCTTACAATTGCCTCCTTAATGT
>CAMCTR010000070.1 GCA_945878605.1 Candidatus Methylopumilus universalis
TGTCATCACTGTGGGGAATCGCTTTCCCCTGATCCAGCACATACTCAATCTTTAAGAGCCCCTTTAAGCACCGCTGCACTCAATACCCTTGTGAAAGAAACAAGCCAAGTATTTTTGATTTGGTGCTGCTCTATCTCGCTATTGGGCGCGGCAGGTTTAATTAATTACTTTTATCATAGTATTATCCCCATCATTATTGCCACAGTGGCCTTTGTTTATGCTCAGATCTTCTTTACCGCCAAATTAGATGAGCTATCAACCGCCACCAAATACTCACCCCAGCCAATTGCATTCATCAGTCTGCTGCTGCCGGTAATTGGCACAATTCTTTGCTATCAACGCCTGACCCAGTTAGCCCATCTAGAAACACAGGGGCACAGCGTTGCCTAAGTTTAATTTTAATCTCCACGAAATTAAGGTCAAAAAACTACTAGCTAAGCTTTGGCTACCTATTACTTTTATTGTGATTTTGTTTCTTATCGATATTTCTTTAGACTTACGCGAAAGAATCAACCCTAAGCACTTGGCTATTGAGTTTCTGATTTATTTAGTGATTTTTTATATTGCTTATATTGGCTATGGTTTTTATAAACTCGACAAAAAAAGCATTAACGCGGTGAGAGAAAATATCTCTGAAAACCGGACTGAACTGATGTATTGGCAAAATCAGAACAAGTCACTGATTGATGGCTTATCCATTAAAATTCATGAACAGTTTAGGCTTTGGGGCTTGACGCAAGCTGAAACCGACGTCGCACTTCTCATCATCAAAGGCTTTAGTTTAGAAGAGATTGCTGGTCTGCGTGGTACCTCAGAAAGAACAATCAGAGACCAAGCGGCAGCGGTTTATCGCAAAGCTAAATTGAAAAACCGCATCGAACTTGCCGCCTACTTTTTAGAAGAGCTTTTAGCGCCTTTTTCTGATTAAAAAGTCATTCTATCGTTTGAAAATTTTCTTATCCGTCATCAGTCGTATTCCTTTGTAAAAAAACCCCAATTAATATGTAGTTTTAGTCTTGAGTCGTTTTATAAAGTTAGTTTTTTAATTAAGGATAAGATATGAAGAAAATTTCACTCGTAGTTGCAGCACTTTTATTTACCCTCCCAGCGTTTGCAGCCCCTGCCCACAAAGGTGCAGTAGAAACTTGCTTAAAAGCAGCCTTAGCAAAATATCCAGGCCAAGTGATTTCATTAGAAGCTGAAATCGAAAACGGCAAACCTATTTACGAGTTTGATATTAAGGGTAAAGACGGTAAAGAATGGGAAGTGGAATGTGATGCAAAAACAGGCAAACTCACTGAAGCTGAAGAAGAAATTGATATGAAAGACCCGCGCTTCGCTTCAAAAGCAAAAGTATCCCTTGAAGATGCTAAGAAAATTGCTTTAGCGGCAAAACCTGGTGAGATTATCGAAACGGAAACTTCTATTGAATCTGACGGCTCAATCTCTTACGAATTTGATATTAAGGGTACTGACGGCAAAGAGTGGGAAGTTGAAGTGGATGCTGTGACAGGTAAAATCGTTGAAATCGAAGAAGAAGTTTATCAAATCGGTTTAGATTAAAAAAAACGGATGTTCATGGTTAGGAGTTATTCCCAATGTTTTTCGGGAGATATTCTGTACTAAATAGAGCGAGATGATTGATAGTATTTAATCGTGATGCCTCTCTTCTAAAGATGAATCCCAACTTCAAAATAGCGCCAATTGGCGCTATTTTTTTATGCCTCACACCTTGCTATCCGTTGCCCAGGTAATCACTAAGCCCATATCATCCTCTGCGGCTTGCATCATACAATCCACACCGATTTTCGGCACCACAGCCAGCGTGTCATCCAAATAAATCAGCGGTAGTCTTTCACGTAACCAAGGCGGCATATTCGATTCTTGGAGAAGGTGTTTAAGCGTGCGCGTTGGCCTTGCTAAATCAGGCTTAAAGCGCTCTCCGCCTTTCCTACTTGCAACGCGAAGCTTGTGCCCACCTAGCCGATCAATCGCTAAGCCCTCGCCTTGTTTGCGTTTAAAGACTAATTGCGTGCCATCAGGCATGGTTAAAGCGTCTTCACCCTGCCAAATCATGGCAATTTCGGATGCCTGTTCAGGATGGTTAACCTCAATATAAGCAAATCCTTGATAACGGCGCAAAAAGCTATCACTCGTTTTATCTAATACAACTTTAAGGCTAGCATCTGCGCTAGCATTGATGAGCTGTGCGAGCATGTCATCTAGCCTATCTTTACTCGGTGCAGAGAAACGCAGGCTCGCGAGCCACCAACGGAATAAGTTTTTAGCACGAGGTAAACTTAATGCAGTCAATAGCTCAACATTCATGCGGCCTTCAATCACACAAGCTTGCGCATCGATTTGAGCGAGCTCATCGAGTAAATTAGCAGCTTCGGCAATATGTGCTGCCGAGCGGGCTAAAGTCGCGCTAGTGGCTGAAAAACGCACTTTAAGCACAGGCATGACTTCGTGGCGGCAATAGTTGCGGTCATACTGCGTATCGAGATTACTTTCGTCTTCTATCCAAGCTAATTTGGCCGCTTTTGAGTAAGCCTCAATCTCCAACCTAGAAACATCCAACAAGGGACGAAGCATGCTTCTATGAGCACCTTGCGCCGCCATTGCGGATAAACCCTTTAGCCCTGCACCTCTTAGCAATTGCAGTAATAGCGTTTCTGCTTGGTCGTCTTGATGATGAGCAAGCGCAATAAAGTCTGCGTTAGCTGCAAACAAAGCTTGGTATCGCGCCTCGCGCGCTGCGGCTTCAACACCTAGCCCAGTGTTCTTTTGTACCTTTACTTTTACAAGCTCAAATGGCACTTGATATGCCGCACAAGTCTTAGCACAAAAGTCTGCCCAATGATTTGCATTGGAACTTAACCCATGATGCACGTGCATGGCACGTAAACTAAAATTAAGCGTCTTTTGAGCTTCAACCAAAGCATGAAGCAAGACACAAGAATCCAAACCACCGCTCAGCGCGAGAAGCAAGGTTGGTGACGTGTTAGCAGAGACAACTTTGCTTAAAAATTCCGCGACTTGCGCTTGAATACGCACAAAGCCCGCATCTGGCTTATTAGCTTGAATACGGGCTTTGCGGCTTGCGTGAGTTGAAGCTTTGGTAATAGTGGAACCTCAATTAGTCAACATTCATGGTGAGCTTGTCGAACTAGTAACGGAAATGGACTTCGACAAACTCAGCCCGAACGGCAGAATGGATTACTTAACAGGCACTTCTTTGAACTGACCGTAGCTCATTAAGCGCTCGTAGCGTTGCGCCAGCAATTGTTTAATCGGTTTGGCCTCTACAGCCTTTAGCTCTTCTGCTAAAGCTTTACGCAAGTTTTGCATCATCAACTCTTGGTCACGATGTGCGCCGCCCATAGGTTCTGCCACAATACGGTCAACCAATCCAGCCGTTTTAAGGCGTGTCGCAGTAATGCCTAAGGTTTCAGCAGCCACTGAAGCTTGGTCTGCGCTCTTCCACAAAATAGAAGCACAGCCTTCCGGTGAAATCACTGAGTAAGTGGAATATTGTAAGATGAGTAATTGATCCACCACACCAAGCGCCAATGCGCCACCTGAACCACCCTCACCAATAATCACACCGATAATCGGTGTTTTAAGCTCAGCCATGACGTATAGATTACGTGCAATCGCTTCTGATTGACCACGCTCTTCTGCGCCAATACCAGGATAAGCGCCTGGCGTGTCTATGAGAGTAATGATCGGTAAGCCGAATTTTTCAGCCATACGATATAACCGTAAAGCCTTACGATAGCCTTCTGGACGCGGCATCCCAAAGTTGCGATATTGACGCTCTTTCACGTCACGGCCTTTTTGTTGACCAATCACCATGACCGATTTGCCTTCAAAGCGTGCTAAACCACCCACAATGGCAGGGTCATCCGCAAAGGCGCGGTCACCGTGAAGCTCTTCAAAGTCTGTAAATATGCTTTGAATGTAGTCCAGTGTGTAAGGACGTTGTGGATGACGTGCCACTTGAGAGATCTGCCAAGCACTGAGCTTGCTGTAGATGGCTTTTGTCATCTCTTGATTTTTCTTTTGCAGTCGATTGATTTCGTCATTAATATCAAGCGCAGAGCCATCTTGCACGTGACGAAGCTCATCAATTTTTGCTTCGAGTTCAGCGATTGGTTGTTCAAAATCTAAAAAACTTGTTTTCATATCAAGACTGGTTCTTATCAAAATTAAGTCTAATTATAGAGGATTTTTACGTTTTCATCGCTTAACCAAGCTTTTAATCCGATTAATAAATCGTCATGCAGCTCTACACGCCAGCGCTCACCTAGCATCATCTCCACTTTGGCTTGGTTGTTGTGATACTCCACTTTTACCGCACAACCACGGCTATTTTGTTCTGCGTTTGCGCGGCAATAAGGTGCTAACAGCTCACGAAGCTTCACTGCATCAGATTGGCCGTTGCAAGAAATCTTAAGCATATTGGCATAAGCGTTACGAGCCGAAGCAATATCGTAAATCTTACGCACATTCACCCGCACACCACCTGAAAAATCATCATGGCTTACGCGGCCTTCAACCACCAAGAGCTGGTCATCTTTAATGAGCTGAGCATGTTGCGCGAGCATCTCGCTACCCACCACCACCTCTACACGAGATTTTGCATCGTCAAGGGTCACAATCGCCATCTTGCCCCGCTGTGTCATGCGAATCCTCACGCCCATGACAATCCCAGCAATGGTCTGTGGCTGATCCTGCGGCTTGAGGTTTCCTAAATCCGTATGCACAAATGTAGCGATTTCTTTTTGGTAGGCTTGATAAGGATGGCCGCTTAAATAAAAGCCCAGCGCCACTTTTTCTTGTTGAAGTTTTTCTGGCTCAGCCCAAGCAGGCACATTTGGCAATACATGCGCCGCACTATCTGATACCACCCCAAACAAGCTATCTTGACCACTGGCCGCCCCGCTTTGCTCAGCCGCGCCAATCGCTAAATTAACGCCCGCAAGCAAGGCATTACGATTAGGCTCTAATTGATCAAACGCGCCAGCACGAATCAGTGATTCAATCACGCGGCGATTGACCTTACGTAAGTCTAAACGCGCGCAAAAGTCGAATAAGTCTTTAAATGGCCCGTCTTGATTACGCGCTGCAAGAATCACCTCAATCGCCGCCTCACCAGAGCCTTTGAGTGCGCCCAAGCCATAAAACACTTGCTTGTCATTGATCGGCTTAAATTTAAATTCGCTTTGGTTAATGTCTGGCGGTAGGACTTCCACGCCATTGCCCACGCAGTCGTCATAGAAAATATGCACACTGTCGGTGTTATTCATATCAGCTGACAGCGTCGCCGCTAAGAAAGCCGCCGGATAATGCGTTTTAAGATAGGCCGTTTGATAAGCAACGAGGGCATAAGCGGCAGCATGTGATTTGTTAAAACCGTAACTCGCAAACTTTTCCATCAAATCGAATAAATCAGCAGCTTGTCTTTCAGGCGTGCCTTTTTGTTTAGCACCTTCAACAAACACGGCACGCTGCGCATCCATTTCTTCTTTTTTCTTCTTACCCATCGCACGGCGAAGCAAGTCAGCGCCGCCAAGACTGTAGCCCCCTATGACCTGAGCAATCTGCATTACCTGCTCTTGGTAAACCATAATCCCGTAAGTTTCTTTGAGGATAGGTTCAAGCGCAGGATGTGGATATTCAACACGCTGTAAGCCGTGCTTACGTCGGCAGAAGTCGGGAATCAAATCCATCGGACCTGGCCGATATAAAGCCACCAGCGCGATAATATCTTCAAAGCAGTCGGGCTTCGCTTGTTTAAGCATGTCCTTCATGCCGCGCGACTCTAGCTGGAAAACCGCTGTGGTATTGGCTGATTTCAGCAGCTGATATGTTGGCTTATCGTCAATCGGCAAGGTCTCTAACGAAAGCGCTTCTAAGCCAACTAAAGCGCGCTGAGCATTCGCATTTACTAAAGCCATTTCTAAAATAGTCAGTGTGCGTAGTCCCAAAAAGTCGAACTTAACGAGCCCTACTGCCTCCACATCGTCTTTGTCGTATTGGCTCACCAAACTATCGCCATTGGCTTGGCAATAAATCGGTGAAAAATCAGAAATTTTACTTGGAGAAATTAGCACGCCTCCCGCATGCATGCCGACGTTACGCGTTAAGCCTTCAAGACGAAGCGCTAACTCAAGCAGCTCTTTTACTTCTTCTTCTTGCTCGCGACGCTCGGCTAATTGCGGCTCTTTTTCAAGCGCATCTTTGAGCGTAATGCCAAGCTCAAGCGGAATGAGTTTGGCGATGCCATCCACAAAGTTAAACGGCAAATCGAGCACACGACCGACATCGCGAATTACGGCCTTAGCCGCCATGGTACCAAAGGTAGCGATTTGAGAAACCGCCTCCAATCCGTACTTTTGCTTCACGTAATCAATCACGCGGTCGCGACCTTCTTGGCAGAAGTCGATATCGAAGTCGGGCATGGAAACCCGCTCTGGATTTAAGAAGCGCTCGAACAGTAAGGCGTACTGCAATGGATCAAGATCGGTAATACCCAAGCTATAAGCCACTACAGAGCCCGCACCAGAACCCCGCCCAGGCCCGACAGGCACGCCGTTATGCTTCGCCCAATTGATAAAGTCCGCCACGATTAAGAAGTAGCCGGGGAAACCCATCTGGATGATGATGCCAGTTTCAAACGCAAGCCGCGCTTCATATTCTGGTGCTTTAGCGGCACGTTTTTCAGGGTCTGGATAAAGCACTACTAAACGCTTAACCAAGCCCTCTTGGGCTTGAATCACCAAATACTCATCCAAGCCTTCACCATTGGGGGTTGGGAATTGCGGTAAGAAGTTTTTACCCAATGAAAGCGTTAAATTACAACGCTTAGCAATCTCCACACTGTTCGCCAACGCTTCTGGAATATCCGCAAATAACGCAGTCATCTCTACTTGGGTTTTAAAATATTGGTCTTCGGTAAATGATTTGGGGCGACGTGTATCAGCCAGCATAAAGCCTTCAGCAATACACACCCGCGCCTCATGCGCTTTAAAATCTTCCGTCTCGATAAACTGTACT
>CAMCTR010000071.1 GCA_945878605.1 Candidatus Methylopumilus universalis
GCTCGCAAGGCTGGGGCGCATCGAAGGTCAGTAACTGATGGCTGACTTGAACGCCAAGATCGGTCAGGGCTAGTTGGAGCTTTTGAAGTTGAGGGTTTATACGGTCAAACCCTGCAAATTCTATATGATTAGGCAATACGTCTTTGCATTTTGCCAAAACGCCCAAACGCCAATTGGCATAACGCGCCGCTTCCTGATGCCCCGTTTTTTTGCATAAGGCCTGAAATCTTTTACGCCAATCTAAAAAGTTGTTGGTTTCTTCCGTTGCCTCATCTGCATTGAGATTTAAATCCCACTCTATCACCAACCGATTCGCCTCCATCGCGGCGCTAGCCAAGCCTGAAATATCAAAGAAATCCTTGAGTGCTTCGGCTTTAAAAGTTTGCTCAATCGCCTTCTCCCACAGCAAACTTTCCTGGAGCGTGTTAAGCTCGCCCGCTGGCACGGTGGCAGTTTCTGCATAACCCAACATGACCGCATCATCCACAAAAGTTTTAAGCCAAGCAGATAATGGCATCGCATTAAGCGGCTGCCATTGTGTAAGACCTCGCGTAATTTGCTCGCGCTGATATAAACGTTGCAAACTGCGGGCTAAACGCGGCGTAGAACATAAAATCAGGCTAGAATTTGATGATGAGGTCATGCCATAATTTTAACTTGGCTGAGCGTTTAAAACACTTAAAACTATGTAAAACATTTGAAACAAAGATAATCAAAAAAATAACCGTTTATGGCAGATCAAAAAAACTATATCACCCCGCAAGGTCACGCCACTTTAGAGGCAGAATTTACGCAGCTACTTAAAGTTGAGCGGCCGGAAGTGGTGCGTGTGGTTTCATGGGCGGCAGGCAACGGCGACCGTTCTGAAAATGGGGATTACATCTACGGCAAAAGAAGACTCCGCCAGATTGATTCACGCTTACGTTTTTTAATGCAACGCATGGATGCGGCTGTCATTGTCGACCCTGCCACGCAAGTAGGCCTTGAAAAAGTATTCTTTGGTGCTTGGGTAACCTTGTACTTCCTAGATCGAGATTCTGAACACACCTACCGCATTGTCGGCCAAGACGAACTAGAACCAACGAAAGGCTGGATCAGTTGGGTTTCCCCGCTTGCAAAAGCCATGCTGGGCAAGCAAGTGGGTGATGTGGTGCGCGTACAAACCCCAACGGGTGAGGATGAGTATGAAATTCAGAAAGTTAGCTATAGAGAGCCTGTGAATCAATGAACAGACGCTGGGACATTTTTTGCCGCGTGGTGGACAACTTCGGCGATATCGGCGTCTGCTGGCGCTTAGCTAAACAACTGCAAGATGAGTACGCGCTTGATGTTCGGCTATGGGTGGACGACTTAAACGTTGCCAGCAAAATCGTCATGGACTTAGATGCAAAACTCAACCACCAAAAAATACATTGCGTTGAGGTTTGCCTATGGCGTGATGACGAAAGCTTTGTGAGTGTTACGCCAGCGGATGTGGTGATTGAGGCTTTTGCTTGCGAGTTGCCTAGCTCGTACATACAAAACATGGTGGCTAATGAACCGATTTGGCTCAATTTAGAATACTTATCCGCAGAAGCTTGGGTGGATGACTTTCATGCGCAAAGCGCTATCCATCCTATCACTAGCTTACAAAAAACATTCTTCTTCCCTGGCTTTACCGACAACACTGGCGGTTTAATAAGAGAACAAAACTTAGTCGCCAAAAGAGAAGCGGCAAAAGCGGAATTTAAACGCTTACCTAGCCTCCAAGTGTCTCTATTTTGTTACCCGCACGCACCAATACACAGCTTGCTTCAAGCAATGTCAGAAAGCGAACATTCCGTTGAGTGCTTTGTGCCGACAGGCAGCGCACTTGGGAAAATTGCTGAATTTTTTGGACGTGCACAAATTGAAGTGGGCGACACGCTCAACAAACAAAAACTGTCGCTGACCGTTTTGCCATTTTTGACACAAGGAGAATATGACCAATTACTATGGTGCTGCGACCTTAACTTTGTGCGCGGGGAAGATAGTTGGATACGTGCTTTGTGGTCAGCCCAGCCTTTTATTTGGCAAACTTATCCGCAAGACGAAAAACACCATCTTAAAAAATTAGACGCCTTTTTAGAAAAGTATGAGGTGAAACAGAACGATGTCTTAAGCGAGTTTCACCATGCTTGGCTACAGGCTGAAATCACGCCCACGCTTTGGAATAAATTAATGACAGCCTTTCCAGCGCTTAAACAACAGGCTGCATTGCAAACACAGAAATTTGAGCAACAACCAGATTTAGCCGCTAAATTGGTGATTTTTACCAAAAATAAGGTATAATTCTACCCTTTTTTACACTCTCACTTTTTGCAGGGCATCACATGAAAACAGCAATGGAACTCCGCGTCGGCAACGTAATCATGATCGGTAACGATCCATTGGTTGTACAAAAGGCCGAATACAACAAATCAGGCCGTAGCTCAGCTGTGGTTAAAATGAAATTCAAAAACTTGTTAACTGAAGCGCCTAGCGAAACAGTTTACAAAGCCGATGACAAATTTGAATTGGTTGTGCTTGAGAAAAAAGATGTGACTTACTCATACTTCGCTGACCCGATGTATGTCTTCATGGATGAAGAATACAACCAGTTTGAAGTGGAAGCTGAGAACATGACGGATGCGCTTAACTTTTTAGAAGACGCCATGACCTGTGAAGTCGTGTTCTACAACGGCAAAGCAATCTCAGTTGACTTGCCAAACTCAGTAGTACGTGAAATCACTTATACAGAGCCAGCAGTTAAAGGTGATACATCAGGCAAAGTGATGAAGCCAGCACGTATCTCAACTGGCTTTGAATTGCCGGTGCCACTTTTCTGCGCAACGGGCGACAAGATTGAAATCGACACACGCACTTTGGAATACAAAAACCGCGTTAAGTAATTAAACGTATGAATAAAAAAGGGAGCTTCAGCTCCCTTTTTTATTGCTGCGTGAAACAAATAGGTCGAACAATCAATTTATTTCATCGCCTTAATCATTGATTTTCCCATCATATCGAAATAATCGGCAGTTAAGTCTGTAGGCGTTACATACTTAATACGGTTATCTACTTCATCAACAACGAGCTCGACATAACCCTTGCTTCGCAAGCTCTTAAGATGCCTAAAAACGGTTGAAGTAGAAATATCAGGGGATATCTTCATTGATTCAACAACCGTGATAGGTTGATGAGTAGACCAATACATACTTAATAAACTCAAGATTCTGTTTTCAACCAGCGATAGCGCCGGAAAATCTGACAGTTTCTCAGCTGCCAAGCAAAGATGAATAAATCTTTGGTATAGATCACTAGGCTTTCTCATTTAAGCAACTGCTCCACCTCATCAAGCAATGCACTTGGCTTTGTATGTAAGGCGCTTGCTAATTTAAAGATGGTAAAGAGACTTGGATCCTTCTTACCGAGCTCTAGTTCGCTAATATACGAACGCGACAGACCACATTCCAAGGATGTAATCTCCTGGCTCATATTTCTGAAGAGACGTCTTTTTTTAATGATTTTACCAAATGCGCCATCTAATAATAATAATTTATTCATTAAAGCATCATGCGCTATTTTTTGATGAATAGCTGTAAATCATAGACGACAAAAGCCAATTAAATTCATTTATTTGTCACAATTGGGCGCAATTCAAAAACCTTCTGAAAAGATCTAAACGCAAAAAAGCCAACCTATTACTAGGCAGGCTAATTTAGCATCAAACGTGATCAGTTAATTACTGCCGAATCAAGTAATCAAACGCACCCAATGAAGCTTTTGCGCCCTCACCCATCGCGATGATGATCTGTTTGTAAGCTACAGTAGTGACGTCCCCTGCCGCAAATACACCCGGCATTGAAGTTGCACCGTGTGAGTCAATTTCAATCTCACCAAACTTACTCAAGTTAATTGCGCCACCTTTGATAAAGTCAGTGTTAGGTAATAAACCAATTTGCACAAACACCGCATCTAAATCTAGGTGATGCATTTCGCCGCTTACGCGATCCTTATAATCCAAGCCATTCATCTTTTCGCCGTTACCCGTCACTTCATTCGTCTGCGCATTCGTCACAATCGTCACATTGCTTAATGAACGAAGTTTGGTTTGTAATACCGCGTCCGCTTTTAGTTGCGGATCAAACTGAATCAAAGTCACATGCGCCACAATGCCCGCTAAATCAATCGCCGCTTCCACCCCTGAGTTACCGCCACCCACCACCGCAACAGGCTTACCTTTAAACAAAGGACCATCACAGTGTGGACAATAAGCCACGCCTTTACCGCGATATTGCGCTTCACCAGGCACGCCTAACTCCCTCCAACGTGCGCCAGTCGCGATAATCAAGGCTTTACTTTTTAAAACCGCGCCGCTTTCTAATTCCACTTCTAGCAAATCACCTTGCTTAACCGATTTCGCGCGTTGCAAGTTCATAATATCCACGTCGTAAAACTTCACATGTTCTTCAAGCGCCATGACTAATTTAGGCCCTTCGGTTTCCTTCACAGAAATGAAGTTTTCAATGCCAAGCGTATCCATGACCTGACCACCAAAGCGTTCCGCCACAATACCTGTGCGAATACCCTTACGTGCTGCGTAAATCGCTGCTGAGGCACCTGCTGGGCCACCGCCGATAATCAATACATCGTAAGGCGCTTTGGCATCGAGCTTTTTGGCTTCACGCGCCACAGCGCCCACGTCGACCTTAGCTAAAATCTCATCGAGCTCCATACGGCCAATGCCAAACTGCTCGCCGTTGAGCATCACGGTTGGCACAGACATAATCTTCTTGTCGGTCACTTCTTGTTGGAACACGCCGCCATCAATCATCACGTTGGTGATGTTGGGATTAATCACTGCCATCAAGTTCAATGCCTGCACCACGTCAGGGCAGTTATGACAGCTTAAAGAAATATAAATCTCAAAGTGGAAGCTACCTTCAATTGCCGCAATTTGCGCGATTTTTTCCGCTTCTAATTTCAAAGGATGGCCGCCCACTTGGAGTAAAGCTAAAATCAATGAAGTAAATTCGTGCCCCATTGGGATGCCTGCAAAGCGAATTCCCACGGGCGCAGCACCCGCCTCAAAGCGTTTAATCGCAAATGATGGCGTGCGCTTGTCTTGTTCTTCAGTCAGGTGAATCTTGTCTGACATGGCGGCGAGTTCAGTCAGCAAATCCATCATCTCCTTGGATGTAGCGCTGCCATCCACAGAGGCGACAATCGCAATCGGGTGCACAAGCTTTTCCATATAAGCGGAGAGTTGGGTTTTAATGTTGCTGTCTAATGCCATGATATTTTCTAACCCTTTATTTTTGATCAAACCAGAAGCGGCACACGCCGCCTCTGACATGACATACTTACTTTAATGACTAATTAAATCTTAATGCTTAAATATTAGTGCTTAGATCTTACCTACGAGATCTAATGATGGTGTCAATGTTGCAGCACCTGGTGTCCAAGAAGCTGGGCAAGCCTCGTTAGGATGTGCAGCCACGTATTGGGCAGCTTGCGCTTTACGAAGCAAATCAGCAGCTGAACGGCCAATCCCTAGATCGTTAATTTCAGCCGCTTTAATCACGCCTTCTGGGTTGATGATGAAAGTACCGCGCAATGCCAAACCTTCTTCTTCAATCATCACATCAAAATTACGTGTGATAGTGCCCGTTGGGTCAGCAAGCATTGGGTATTTGATTTTCTTGATGGTGTCAGAAGCATCCGCCCAAGCTTTGTGCGTGAAATGTGTATCTGTTGATACAGAGTAGATTTCGAGACCGATTTTTTGGAAGTCGCCGTACATGTCAGCTAAATCGCCTAATTCTGTAGGGCAAACAAAAGTAAAGTCAGCTGGGTAAAACACAAAAGCTGTCCATTTACCTTTTAGGTTCGCTTCTGTGATCTCAACAAACTTACCATTGTGGAAAGCTTGTGCTTTGAAAGGCTTAATCGTTGTATTAACTAAAGACATAATAAAACTCCTTATTTAGATGATAAAAAAGACTGCTAATAACACTTTTAAAAAAACAAATTCACTATAAATCACATTGGTTACAAAAAAATTTCTCGAATGCTTTGTTCTCAATCTTTTTGAGACTCACAATATATTTCGAGTGAGTGCATTTTAGAGTCACAAAGTCGAGAAGTAAAATCAATTGTTTTTATTGATACGATAAGTTTTACTTAATTAATTTGGGTTCGTTTGGCAAAAAGCATGTTTTTGAAAATTTTATTCTCCAAAAGAGTGATTGTTATAAAAATGCAGGCTAAGATTAAGTAAAAAAACTAGAAGGAAAAAATTACGATGACCTCTGATGCAAAAATCAATGCCAATCGAAGTAATGCTGACAAGTCAACGGGACCAGCTACATCCTCAGGCAAAGCAATCGCTAGCCAAAATGCAACCAAGCATGGCGCAAGGAGCAAGAAACTAGCAGCGCACGAGACGCTTACTTACCAGCAAATGGTTGATGCAATCAGAGAGTCCTATCCTTCAATTAATCCCTTGATAAGTCTGCAAATTGAGAGAATTGCTAAAATCAAAGTACAGTTAGACCGAGTACAAGTGTTGATTGAAAATACGTTTGAAGAGGCCAATCTAAAAACAGCTATCGATGAACATCTCATGGACCTATTTGAACTTGACGATCAGCAGCGCAGCAAAATGGCCGAATCAGATGACCTTAATGACCTCAATGTGATCGATATCGAAAAACTCACCCTCGCTAGCACCCTCTTGGCGTCTGATGCCATTCATTGCCTATCACAGGAAGAGCTTTTGAACACTTGTCCTAAGTTTTGTGAGTACCTCATCAATCAAGCAAACAAGAATAAAATAAGCTTGGAACTCTATATTTCT
>CAMCTR010000072.1 GCA_945878605.1 Candidatus Methylopumilus universalis
ATCAGGTAGTGCAAGATTCACCCAGCCACTTACAAAGCCAATAAAGGTAATCACCATAATCAGTGGGCCTGGCGTAGTTTCACCTAGCGCCAAGCCATCCATCATCTGCGCAGCCGTAATCCAATGGTAATGCTCCACTGCCCCTTGGTGAACATAAGGTAACACCGCATAAGCCCCACCAAAAGTCAGCAATGCTGCTTTGGTAAAAAATAAAGCTGTTTGGCTGAGTAAATCTTCAAAGCCAAAAAAACTCACCAATAAATAAAAAGCCAAGCCACCAATCAGAAGTCCCAAAATGAGGTTTTTGAGTAAAAGGCTGAGTTTGTATTTGGCGTGTTCTGGGATGGGTGTGTCGTCATCAATGATGGCGGGTAAATATTCAGTTTTAGTATCGGCTTTGTGCGAGACCGCTTTAAAAGCTTGCGGTAAGAAGTGACTCGCCATCCAGCCAATCATGGCGGCCAATAAGACGATCAATGGGAACGGCAGTTTAAAAAAAAAGATCCCAATAAATGAAAGTGCTGTAATCAGCATTGATAAAGGATGTTTTAGTGTGCGCGTGCCAATGCGATAAGCCGCAAATAATACAATTGCCACCACCGCAGGTTTGATGCCACTAAACAGACTTTGTATTAAAGGTAGGTTACCATATTGCATATACACCACACCCAAACCAGCTAGTATAAAAAATGCAGGTAAAATAAATAACAAGCCAGCCATTAAGCCACCTAGCGTTTTGTGCATCAACCAGCCAATATAAATCGCCAATTGTTGAGCTTCAGGGCCAGGTAATAACATACAAAAATTCAGCGCATGTAAAAAACGCGCTTCTGAAATCCAGCGTTTTTCTACCACTAACTCTTGATGCATGATGGCAATCTGGCCAGCAGGGCCGCCAAAGCTAATAAAGCCTAGCCTTAGCCAATATAAAAAAGCTTGTTCTAAGGAAGTGTGAGTTTTTATCATTCAATCCTAAAATCATGATTTTAATTTACGTTGGATAGATAATAAATCATCTAATCACACGCTGTGCTGTTGTTTTTTCAAAATAGCTATATTAAATATATTTTTTTGACATCAATATATAAATCATGAAGATTTGCTTATGTTGCGTACACAAATCGCTTTCTAATTTAGCTATTTAAATTTGATTGTTCTTCGAATGTAAAAAACCCGCCTCGGCAGATTTTTTTATTGCCTGTCAAAAAATCGTCTTATTTCTCGCTTATTATGTTGAGTAATTCTTTAATTTCAATTTCGGTTACTCACATGAAAAAATCATCTCCTTTACTTTTTGTTTTGCTGTTAGCTTTTGGCGCACATTCTTTCGCTGCATCTAACGAAGTACCAACTTCACAGGCTTGGTTAAAACCACTATCTCCTGCTTGGCAAGTAAAGCCTTTGTTAAACGTGGGTGATGCTGTTGGTGTTAAAAACTATCGTATGGTTGGCATTCCTGATGGTTTGGGTGCCCTGGATAATGGCGATGGCACACTCTCTATTTATATGAACCATGAGATTGGTAAAGACCAAGGTAAAAATCGCAAGCATTTTGGGCGAGGGGCGTTTGTGTCGAGTTGGACATTAGAAATTGCCAGTTTAAAGATCACAGCAGGTGAAGATTTAATTAAGCAAACCAAGCTATGGCTTGTGAATGAAAAAAAACATGTGAATGCTTCAGCCTATAGTTTTAACCGCTTATGTTCGGCTGATTTACCTCAGCTTAGCGCCTTATACGATGCGGCTTCTGGCAAGGGTTTTAATGGTCGTTTGTTTATGAATGGTGAAGAAGACCGCGAAGGCGGTCGTGGCTTTGCGCATGTGGTGACAGGGGAACAAAAAGGTACAAGTTATGAGCTGCCTTACTTGGGTAAGTTTGCTTGGGAAAACGCTGTGGCTAACCCGAGCACAGGCCTTAAAACAGTTGTAATGGGCATGGATGATAGCCCTGGCGGCCAAGTGTATATGTATGTAGGTGAAAAGCGCGTAACGGGCAACCCTGTGGAGCAGGCCGGTTTGATGGGCGGCAATCTTTATGCTGTCAAAGTAGATGGTAAGAGATTTGACTTTGCTAACCTAGGCGATGTTTCTAGCATGAGCGGTGAGGACTTAAAGAAAGCTGGAAAAGTAGTCAATGTGGCAAACTTTATGCGTCCAGAAGATGGTGCTTGGGATGTGAATAACCCGAATATTTTTTACTTTGCTACTACAGACAAAATTGATGGCACTAGCCAATTATTCCAACTCACTTTTGATGATATTAACAAGCCAGAAAAGGGCGGCGCGATTAAAGTCGTACTGAATGCCCGTGATATTGGCGCGCAGATGTTTGACAATATTACCGTGACTGGCGATGGCAAAGTGCTGGTGGAAGAAGACCCAGGTGATAACCCACACATGGCGGCGATTTGGCAGTTTGACCCCAAAACTGGCAAGGCTGAGAAAGTGTTGCGTGTAGCGCCCGAAGTTTTTTTGGATAAAAACAGCCCAGCCTTTTTAACCCAAGATGAAGAAAACTCAGGGATTATTGAGGTTACTGAGTTAGTGCGCAAAGCGCCTTGGTTTGAAGTGAGCAAACGTTATTTCTTGGGAGCGATACAAGTGCATGCGAAGTCTACCGATCCGGAGTTGGTGGAGGGTGGCCAGCTCTATCTGATTAAAGGGCCTAGTGGGCAATAATTTTTTTCATCTAGGTGCTTTATTTGCCTAACAACTTGGCCTTGACGTAGGTTTTGGTCAAATGGTCAAGTTGAATATATTTTAACACTACACTGTCTTGCTCAACAGTAATGCCGACATCTTTGGCTTCATCAAACGAGGCGTGCTTTTTGTCCATCAGGAAACTGCTGATGTAGTAATGCACTTTCTTTTTACCTAGCCAACCCATGCCATTTACTTCGGAGTAATGCTTCCCGAAGCTGAAGGTGATGGAAAAATTGAGGTAATCTTGATGCTGCTTGATTACTTTAAAATCATAGAAGCCTATTGTGTCTGGCACGAATGTTCACCTATTGAATAATTAATTAAGCTTGAACGTGATGGCGTCTTAACAGCATTAGTCATAGTTGATTCGCACGTATCATATCAAGCCCTAATAATTCTTATGTGAAGACTCCATGAGGTTTATATGAAAAAAAGAGCGCCACGAAGGACGCTCTAAAGGGAGTTGACGTTAAAACTAATGGCTAAAAAACGAGATAAACCGGCACGATGTCTGCGGGTTGCTTTTCTTGTTTCTTGGCTTTTAAGTGTTCGGTAATCAGGCTAAGTGTGGTCGCTGTTCTAGCAATTTCATCTTTAGAAACTTTGTGTATGTTACGTAAAACGCGTTGATGAATTAAAGGTGAGTTCACTTCTGCTGTCCTTTTGTTTTTGATTAACTTCATGACTTCAATCATTTTGTGCTTTTTTTTAAATTGCTTAACTTATGCATAATTATGATTTTTTAATATTTCAACAATGTGTCAGATCAAAGACGAATGGATGACATTTTTTTGATTTAGTCATTTGGTATCTTGATTAAATAAATCTTATTGAGCCATTTGATAAATCAATTTCCATAATTAATGATTAACTTGTTAAACGATTCTGCAGGGAATCAAAGCGTCTTCATTAAAGCCATAAACAGCACAAAGACGGTAGTAGCCGTCCGCGATAGTGAGTTTGCCATTCGCCTGATCTCTTACCAGCAAAAGCGGTGACATCATTTCACTACATTTAATTTTTTTCATATCGCGCCTAACATGCAAATTGCTGATGCCAAGCTGTGAGAGGTTGGAGGCCCTAAAAATGTCTTTGGCTTTAAATTCCACAGTCTTCGCTTTTTTGAGATCGGCGACAAAATCCGCTGACGTTTTTTCATCGTAAATCAGGCTTAAGTAAGAACCTGCAGAAGGATAGTCATGCTCTTGGGGCGTGGTTAGCCATTGAATTTCTAATTTATCTTTTTTAGCCATTTGCATCGATCCTTGAATTGGTTTCTGTCATTAAATCGTCGATACTTTGACGTCATACGCACTGCAAGTCCTATTCACTTGTGAGAGGTGTTAGTCAACCATGAAAATATGAAGCTTTGATGACAATGAAGATACCACAGAGATAACTAATAAGAGGCGATAGGCCTTTAGGTTTAGCGATGGCCTTCTTTTGCCATGTTGATGGAGTATTTTGGGATTTCGACCACTAAGTCAGTACTACCTACAATGGCTTGGCATGAGAGGCGTGAGTTAGGCTCCAGCCCCCATGCTTTGTCGAGCAGGTCTTCTTCTTGGTCTTCCGCTGGATTTAAGGTTTTGTAGCCTTCACGCACAATCACGTGGCAAGTGGTACATGCGCAAACTTTGTCGCAAGCATGGTCAATATCAATGTCGTGATTAAGCAGGCTATCGCAAATTGATACGCCAGCTTGAGCTTCAAAGGCTGCGCCTTCGGGGCAAAGTTCTTCATGAGGTAATACGATAATTTGTGCCATGTTTTTTTAGTCTTTTAAAGTTCTAATTTGTTTAAGTCTTGCCCTGCAAACGCTTGCTTCACTGAGGCGTCCATACGTCTACCAGCAAAGTTTTCTGTGGCTTGGTTAAGTGCTTCTACGGCTTGAGTAATACTGTCTTTATCTTGTTTGTTTGTATCAGGGCCTTGGCTAAATGTTTTGAGTGCTTGCACTTGCGCTTCAATCGCTGACTTTTCATCAGCACTTAATAGATGACTATCTTGCGTCAGTGCCGCATTAATTGCTTCGATTAAGCGCTCTGCATCGACAATGGCTTCTCTTAAGGCACGGGCTTGTTTGTCTTGTTCTGCTGAACCAAAAGAAGATTTCAACATGTTGGTGATTTCATCTTCTGATAAGCCATAAGAGGGTTTCACGACAATATCAGCGACCACGCCGCTTGATTGTTCCCGCGCAGTGACAGAAAGTAGGCCATCTGCATCCACTTGGAAGGTAACACGAATGCGTGCCGCACCTGCCGCCATGGGCGGAATGCCGCGTAATTCAAATTTAGCCAGAGAACGGCAATCCGAAACTAATTCACGCTCACCTTGCAGCACATGAATACTCATGGCGGTTTGTCCGTCTTTGAATGTCGTAAAGTCTTGTGCGCGTGCCACTGGCAATGTGGCATTACGAGGAATAACGCGCTCTACTAATCCGCCCATGGTTTCTAATCCAAGTGATAGCGGAATTACATCAAGCAATAGCAAATCGTCATCGCTACGATTTCCCGCTAAGACATTAGCTTGTATTGCCGCGCCTAGCGCAACGACTTTGTCTGGATCTAAATTCGTGAGGGGCTCTTGTTTAAAAAACTCAGCGACGGCTTGGCGAATTTGCGGCATGCGTGTTGCACCACCTACCATCACCACGCCTTTGATTTCTTCAATGCTTAATCCAGCATCACGTAAAGCTTTGCGTGTTGGGTTTAGTGTTTTTGTTACTAAAGTTTGTGTGAGCTCTACGAGCTTATCTGCAGTCAGCTTAATATTGATTAGCTTGCCTGTGCTTAATACGTTGGTGATTTGTGCTTCTGGATTTTCGCTCAGCCATTCTTTTACTTCGCGCGATTTGGTTAACAGCGTTCTGGTGTCTTCTTGATTGAGTGGGGGCAAGCCTGCTTCGGACAATATCCAGCAGAAAATACGGTGGTCAAAATCGTCGCCACCCATTGCGGAATCCCCATTGGTCGCCAGTACCTCAAAAATGCCTTTGGATAAGCGCAAGATAGATACGTCAAATGTGCCGCCGCCTAAGTCATAAATGATATAAACGCCCTCAGAGGCATTATCTAAGCCATAAGCAACAGCTGCTGCGGTTGGTTCATTTAGTAAGCGTAAGACGGTTAAGCCAGCTAAACGTGCCGCATCTTTAGTGGCTTGGCGTTGCGCATCGTCAAAGTAGGCTGGCACGGTAATCACTGCGCCAGTGAGTTCGCCACCTAATGCTTTTTCAGCTCGTGTTTTAAGTGAGCGTAAAATTTCAGCTGAAATTTCAACAGGGCTTTTGATGCCGGCGCGAGTTTCGATTTGCACCATGCCAGCGCCAGTGTCACGGAACTTGTAAGGAATGTGTGTGGTATCAGGAATATCGTTAATGCCGCGCCCCATAAAGCGCTTCACTGAGCTAATGGTGTTTTTAGGGTCAGCACTTTGTGCGGCTTGTGCAGCGAGACCAACCGTCACATTACCGTTTTCTAAATAACGCACCACAGAAGGAAGTAGGGCATGGCCATGCTCGTCTTGCAGGACGGTGCTCATGCCGCTTTGTACAGTCGCGACCAATGAGTTGGTCGTGCCAAGGTCAATGCCTATTGCCAACTTGTGCTGGTGCGGCGCTACGCTCATGCCTGGTTCTGCGATTTGTAATAAAGCCATCTGGATTTCGTTATATCTTGGTTTAGTTTTCTAGTTGTTCGATTGCGCGATTAATATCAGCGTTTATTTTATCAATAAAGCTAAGCTTTCTGACGCTTTCGCTGGCTTGAGGATAAGCTTTTTCTGCAAACTGACCACTGAGATTTTGTGATAACGTTTTCGCCATTTGTTTAATTTCGATGAGCAACGCATCTAATGCAGAAACATCTTTTGCGACATTCGCATCATCGATCGCTTCACGCCATTCCATTTGCAACATTAAAAAATCGGCTGGCATCGCCGTGTTGCTTTCTTCTAGGGTTTCTACACCATTGAGTTGAAGCAGGTAGCGGGCTCTTGCTGTGATATTTTTTAAGGTTTGGTACGCTTCGTTTGCTTGAGTAGCCACTTGCATCGATTGCATGCGCTCATTGGCAGAAGCCGTCACAAAGCGGTCTGGATGCACTTCAGATTGGAGTTTGCGATAAT
>CAMCTR010000073.1 GCA_945878605.1 Candidatus Methylopumilus universalis
CTAAGTCAATTGAAGTGCCAGCGGTGGTGGAAGTGCCAACTGAAAAGCCTTCTGAAAAGCTGATGACTAATAAACCAGCGACTAATAAAACTGGCCGCTTAATCACTATTGCCATTGATGCAGGACACGGCGGTGAGGACCCTGGTGCAAGAGGGGCTAGCGGCTCTAACGAAAAGGACATTACTCTCGGCATCGCAAAAAAATTAAAAGAGCGCATTGATGCAGAGCCTAATATGCGCGGGGTTTTAACCCGTGATGGCGACTACTTTATTCCATTGCATGGTCGTGTGGTTAAAGCCCGCAATATGCAGGCGGATTTGTTTATTTCAGTGCATGCTGATGCCTTTATACGCCCTGATGCACGGGGTTCTTCTGTGTTTGCATTATCAGAAAAGGGCGCAACAAGCGCCTCAGCACGTTATTTGGCTAAGAAAGAGAATGAGTCGGACTTGATTGGTGGCGTGAGTTTAGATAATAAAGATGCAAATTTAGCTCGCACATTACTTGATCTATCGCAAACAGCGACCATTAACGACAGTTTAAAGTTAGGTAAAGCAGTTTTAACGCGTATCGGTGAAATTAACACTTTACATAAAGGCTCGGTGGAGCAAGCCGGCTTTGCGGTTCTTAAGTCACCTGACATTCCATCCGTTTTGGTTGAAACAGCATTTATTAGTAACCCTGAAGAAGAACGTAAACTTAACGATGATGGCTATCGTGAAAAATTGGTTGAAGCGATTATTAACGGCGTTAAAAAGTACTTCTCGACCAATCCAGCTTTGGCTAAAACCAAGGCAACGAATTAATTACATTTAGGCAAATGATGAAGCTCACGTTTTTAGGTGCCACCGGCACGGTAACAGGCTCTAAATATTTGCTAGAGATTGGTAGTAAGCGCATTTTGGTGGATTGCGGTTTGTTTCAAGGCTTAAAGCAAAATCGCCTTAAAAATTGGGCTAAATTACCGATAGATCCTGGCAGTGTGGATGTGGTGATTTTGACGCATGCGCATATTGACCACACAGGTTATTTGCCGCTTTTCGTGCGGAATGGCTTTGAGGGTAAGGTTTACTGCAGTTTTGGCACGCGAGATTTATGCGAGATTTTGTTGCCAGATTCAGCGCACTTGCAAGAAGAAGAGGCACGCTTTGCTAATAAGTATGGTTTTTCAAAGCACAGCCCCGCATTGCCGCTTTATACCAAGGATGACGCAATTAAAGCCTTGGATTTGCTGACACCGGTTGAGTTTGAAAAAGATATTGATTTAGGTGATGGCGTCATTATGCGGATGTCGCCTAACGGCCATATTCTTGGGTCTGCTTTTGTGCGCATTCACGACTCAAGCACTTCTATATTGTTCTCAGGCGATATTGGTCGCCCTGATGACGCGCTAATGAAGCCGCCCACACAAATCAAACAAGTGGATTACATGGTGCTGGAATCGACATACGGAGACCGTGTGCACGATAAAACTGACCCTAAAATTAAACTGGCTGCTGCGATAAATCGCACCATCTCACGTGGCGGAAAGGTCATTATTCCTGTGTTTGCGGTCGGTCGCGCGCAAGAGCTCTTGTATTACATTCATTTACTTAAGGCTAATGGCAGTATTCCCGATGTGCCTGTTTATTTGAATAGCCCAATGGCAGTGGATGCAACAGAAATTTTCAATCGCCATCATGGTGAGCATCGTTTGTCTTCTAGTGAATGTGAGGCGATGACCCATACAGCGCACATGGTGAATACTGTTGAACAATCAAAAGCACTTAATGAAAACCGTCACCCCATGATTATCTTGGCGGCCAGTGGTATGGCGACTGGTGGGCGTGTGGGGCATCACTTAAAAGCCTTTGCGCCCAACCCAAACAACACCATTTTATTTGCAGGCTTTCAAGCCGCAGGCACCCGTGGGGCGGCTATGCTAAATGGCGCTGATAGCATTAAAATTCATGGTGAGTATATCCCTGTGAATGCTGAAGTTGCCTTGATTTCCAATTTGTCCGCACATGCTGATTACTTGGAGATTTTAGATTGGTTACGTGGTTTTGAATCTGTACCTAAACGTATCTTTATTACCCATGGTGAGCCGATTGCAGCCGATGCAATGCGACACCATATTGAAGAAACACTGCATTGGAACACCTGTGTGCCGGATTACCTTGAGACGGTAGAGCTTAATTAATGGCGGCAATTCGTTTACTTCCCAATCAATTGATTAGCCAAATCGCCGCAGGCGAGGTGGTTGAGCGTCCGGCTTCAGGGCTTAAAGAATTGCTTGAAAACAGCTTGGATGCTGGCAGTACCGATATTAATGTTGCGTTGTTACAGGGCGGGGTAAAGCAACTCCGGGTGGCTGATAATGGCACTGGTGTCCGATTTGATGACTTGGCATTGGCTTTAACGCGGCATGCGACGAGCAAGATAAGCTCATTAGAAGATTTAGAAAATGTCGCGAGCTTAGGCTTTCGTGGTGAGGCTTTAGCGAGTATTGCATCTGTTTCTCGTACGCATTTTATTAGCCGTCATGCCGATGAAAAACATGCTTGGCGGATTGCTTCAGATGGTAATCATATCGAGGCGCCAGAGCCTGCTGCTTTAGATGCTGGCACCATTGTTGAAGTGAATGATTTGTACTTCAACACACCAGCGCGCCGTAAATTCTTAAAAACCGAAGGTACGGAGTTTGGGCATTGCGAGGATGCCTTCAAGCGCGTGGCCTTGTCGCGGCCCGACGTGGGCTTTATGTTGCAACATAATGGCCGCGCTTTAATGCGTTTAAGCCCATCTCAGCCACAAAAACGCTTCACTGAGGTGCTTGGAGCTGACTTCGCTGCTGAAGCCTTGAGTGTTGATGAATCCGCAGCTGGTTTGCGCTTTTGGGGGATGACTGCTAAGCCCACTTTCTCACGCCATACGCGCGATACGCAATATGTCTATGTGAATGGTCGATTTGTGCATGATAAGCTGATTTCGCATGCTATTCGTCAGGCTTATCAAGACGTGATGCATGGGGACCGCCATCCCGCATTTGTCTTGTTTTTAGAGCTTGATCCAAGTTTGGTGGATGTGAATGTGCATCCAGCCAAAACCGAAGTACGCTTTAGAGAAAGTCAGGCGATTCACCGCTTTATTTTTCATTCGCTTCATAAAGCCCTAGCGACCCCAACAGGGGCATCTAACTTAGTGACGGCAAGTCAAGCGCCTAGCAATCCTTTCTCCAGTGCTGTGTTTAATGCCGGAGCGGGGAGTGATCGGCCTTATCCGACTTTTCAGTCTCAAATGGATTTGCGAGCGAATCAAACTAGCGCTGATTCTTATCAATCCATGTTTGGCGGCATTAAGCAGGAATATCAAGCCCAAAGCGATGCCCTGCAAGTCAATATTGAAGCGCCTGCTGGCGGTGTTAATAATCAAACCCACCAAGACTTTCCTTTAGGCTTTGCGGTGGCACAAATGCATGGTGTTTATGTCCTAGCCCAAAATAGCCTGGGGTTAGTGGTGGTGGATATGCATGCCGCCCATGAACGCATCATGTACGAGCGTCTTAAAAATGCCCTCGATGACGAAAATGTACCTATGCAGCCATTATTGATTCCAATTAGTTTTCAAGCGGATAGGCTGGAAGTAGCGACGGTGGAATATGAGTTATCAAACGGGCAGGGGAATTTAGGGTTGTTAGGGTTTGATATTGCTGTGCTTTCACCGACAACATTAGCCGTGCGAGCTGTGCCAGTGATGCTTCAAGATGCGGATGCAGTAGCGCTTGCACGTGATGTGCTAAGAGATTTGCGTGAGTATGGCGGTAGTCGCGCACTCACAGAGCGCCGTAATGAAATGCTTGGCACCATGGCTTGCCATGCGGCTGTGCGGGCTAATCGTAGCTTAACCATCCCCGAGATGAACGCTTTGCTCAGAGATATGGAAGCCACAGAGCGCTCCGGGCAGTGTAATCATGGTCGTCCAACTTGGTTTCAAGTGACCATGACCGAACTTGATAAAATGTTTATGCGTGGGAAGTAACATGTCAGCATTGCCTCCAGCCATTTTTCTCATGGGCCCGACTGCCACTGGCAAGACTGGGCTTGCAGCCCGGCTTTATCAACATTTGCCGATTGAGCTTATTAGTGTGGATTCCGCGTTAGTATTTAAGGGCATGGATATTGGAACAGCCAAGCCTGATGCCGCGACGTTGAGGCAAGCGCCGCATCATTTAATTGATTTAATATCACCAACGCAAGTCTATTCAGCTGCGCATTTTCGTCATGATGCATTGAAATTAATGGCCAATATTACTGCACGCGGCAAAGTGCCGCTGCTAGTTGGGGGCACTATGCTCTACTTTAAGGCGCTTCAGGGTGGCTTAAGCAATTTGCCTGAGGCTGACGTTGAAGTGAGGGCTAAGCTAGATGCGGAAGCCTTGCAAATTGGCTGGCCTGCGATGCATGCCAAGCTCGCTAAGATAGATCCAGCAACCGCAGCAAGACTAGAACCTGCTGATGCGCAGCGCGTTCAACGCGCTTTGGAAGTAGTTGAGATTAGCGGTAAAACGATGACGGAGTTGCATCAAGCTAGCCGTGGTGATGATTTGCCTTACCGTTTGCTTAAAGTAGCTTTAGTACCTCTTGATCGAAGTGTTTTGCATAGTCGCATCGCGACTCGCTTTGACGATATGTTGAAGCAAGGCTTTTTGGATGAAGTGAAAGCCCTGCTAAAACAATATCCAGAACTAAACCCATACCTCAAGCTAACACCAGAAATGCCTTCTATGCGCTGTGTGGGATATCGCCAAGCATTAGAGCATTTGGCAGGGCAATACGATGAAGCTGAATTGCGTGACAGAGGAATTTTTGCCACGCGTCAGTTAGCGAAAAGACAGCTCACTTGGTTACGAGGCATGGATGATACGGTTGAAGTCGACTGCTTAAACCCGCAAATGTACAATTTAGTATTTAACCAAATAAATCAATTTATTAAAGACTAAATATAAATTTTTTACATTAGGTTTTTAATGCGATTTGCCGCTTCAATACATTCATCCAAACTAGCCACCAAAGCCAATCGAATAAAGTTTTTTCCGGGGTTAATGTCGTGTGCTTCACGCGCTAAAAAGCTTCCTGGCAATACCGTCACATTAAAGTCGCGATACAAACGAATTGCCGCCTCGGTATCAGGCATCTCTGTTTTTGCCCAAAGGTAGAAAGCAGCATCTGGCATTTCAACGCCTAACGTGTTCTCTAGCATTGGCGTGACGGTCTTAAATTTTTCTGCGTAAAGCCTGCGATTTTCGATAACATGGGCTTCATCATCCCAAGCTGCAACGCTAGCAGCTTGCACAGCCGGGCTCATTGCACAGCCATGATAAGTGCGGTAAAGCAAAAATTGTTCAAGAATGTTTGCGTCACCAGCGACAAAACCAGAGCGCATGCCAGGCACGTTAGAGCGTTTAGAGAGTGAGCTAAAAACCACTAAGCGTGAATAATCACGGCCTAGTTTTTGTGCGGCTTCTAACGCGCCTAAAGGCTTAATAGCTTCATCAAAGTAAATCTCGGAATAGCATTCGTCTGCGGCAATCACAAAGCCATATAAGTCAGACAGTTCAAAGATTTTTTTCCATTGAACTAGGCTCATCACCTTGCCAGTTGGATTGCCAGGCGAGCATACGTAAACTAACTGAGTGCGATTCCAAATCTCAATTGGCACGCTATCAAAGTCCATTGCGTGTTGATTTTCAGGCAGGGTGTTCAGGAAGTAGGGTTCAGCGCCAGCCAAGAAAGCCGCGCCTTCGTAAATTTGGTAAAACGGGTTAGGGCAAATCACGATAGTGTTTGCCACATTCTTGGTGTTAATTACGGCTTGTGCGAAAGCAAACAAAGCCTCGCGACTACCATTTACAGGTACTATCTCTTTTTCAGCGTTTAATAATGGAATGCCGTAACGGCGCGTAGCCCAATTCGCAATCGCGTGTCTAAGCTCGGGCACGCCAGCTGTTGTTGGGTAGGTCGCCAGACCACTTAGATTATCAATCAGCGCTTGTTTGATGATTGCTGGTGTATCATGCTTGGGCTCTCCTATTGAGAGGTTGACAGGCTTGTATGCGGCGTTTGGTGTAATGCCGCTAAATAAGTCGCGTAAACGTTGAAATGGGTAAGGCTGTAACTTGCTTAAGTTTGAGTTCATGCAGGCATTATAAATGAAGCGGCAGATTGCTTAAACACTCAAGCAACAATTCCATTGAATTAGAAAGTTTATGTTGAGCAATTTATTGGTAGAAAAAAATCAAAGCCGAATCGCTGTGTTTGGGATTTTATTTGGCGCTGTATGCTGGGGTCTGATTTGGTATCCCTATCGCATTTTGCAAGAGGCTGGGATATCAGGTGTGGCTTCTAGCTTTTATACCTATGTGATTGCAGTTGGTGTTTTTGCCGTTGTTTTTTTTAAACAATGGCGTGCTGCGATCAATCAACCTAAAAGCATCATTTGGCTCGCCATTTTAGCTGGTTGGACTAACTTAACTTATGTCTTGGCCATTATTGATGGCGAAGTAGTGCGGGTAATGCTGTTATTTTATCTATCGCCACTTTGGACGCTTGTTTTGGCGCACTTTTGGCTTAAAGAGCGGACCAGTAAACGTGGTGTTGCAGTCATTATCCTTTCCTTAATTGGCGCTTTTACCATGTTTTGGCAAGAAGGGGCTTTTCCATTACCCAATAACCATGCGGAGTGGTTGGCTTTGTCTGCTGGCATGGGCTTTGCAATGACCAAT
>CAMCTR010000074.1 GCA_945878605.1 Candidatus Methylopumilus universalis
CCTGACACTGGTGAACAAGCGCTCGAAATCGCCGACATGCTGGTGCGTTCTGGCTCTGTTGATATCGTGGTTATTGATTCTGTCGCAGCGCTGGTCCCAAAAGCCGAAATCGAAGGTGAAATGGGCGACTCTCACATGGGCTTGCAAGCCCGTTTAATGAGCCAAGCGCTTCGTAAGCTCACAGGCAATATCAAACGAACCAACACCATGGTCATCTTTATTAACCAAATTCGTATGAAGATTGGCGTGATGTTCGGCAACCCAGAAACGACCACGGGTGGTAACGCGCTTAAATTTTACGCATCAGTTCGCTTGGACATTCGCCGCACAGGGGCAATCAAGCGTGGTGACGAAGTCATTGGCTCTGAAACTCGCGTGAAGATTGTAAAAAACAAAGTCGCGCCACCATTCAAACAAGCCGAATTTGATATTCTGTACGGTGAAGGCATTTCACGCGAAGGCGAGATTTTAGAGTTGGGCTCAGACCTCAAAATCGTTGAAAAAGCTGGCGCTTGGTATAGTTACAACGGCGAAAAAATTGGCCAAGGTAAAGACAATTCTCGCGAATACTTAAAAGAGCATCCAGAAGTGGCTGATGAAATTGATGCAAAAATTCGTGTGAATGCAAAAGGAAATCTAGACGCTATCGTGAAGACGATTAGTCCAGATGACGCAGCAGATTAACGAGAAAAAAAAACCGCAAGTTTCACTGCGCCAACGCGCCCTAGATTACCTAGCAAAGCGTGAATATAGCGTTGCGGAACTTGCGCAAAAACTAAACACTGTCGCAAGACAGTATGAATTAAATGCAGACGAAATCCCCGAAATATTGGTGGATTTCAAAAAACGTAATTGGGTGTCTGACACCCGGTTTACTGAGCAAATTTTACATGCGCGCAAATCAAAATTTGGAAGTGCACGCATCGCACATGAACTGAGAGAAAAAGGCGTTTCGGACGAACTGATCTCAGAAGCGGTGCAAGATGTAAAAGAAAACGAACTGGCGAATGCCAAAGCCGTATGGCGCAAAAAGTATGATATGCCGCCAGCATCAAGAGAGGAATGGGCAAAGCAAGCACGGTTTTTACAAAGCCGTGGCTTTGGTTTTGAGATTATAAAAAAAGTCATTAACGAGCAAGAAGACGAAGTTTAGCAAGGCCGTCACCAAAGAAAATAAATAGGCTAATTGAATGAGCACACCAGCATCCCCCACGATATCTGTTAAAGAAATCAGACAGCAATTCTTAGACTTTTTCGCGTCTAAAGGCCACCAAGTCGTTGCCTCTAGCTCTTTGGTGCCGCACGGCGATCCTACCCTGCTTTTTACCAACGCAGGCATGAACCAATTTAAAGATGTATTTTTAGGCTTTGATAAACGTCCTTACACACGCGCAACCACCAGCCAAAAATGTGTACGCGCTGGCGGTAAACACAATGACTTAGAAAACGTGGGTTACACAGCACGCCACCACACATTCTTCGAAATGCTCGGCAATTTCAGCTTTGGCGATTACTTTAAACGCGATGCCATCAAATATGCATGGGAATTGCTGACTGAAGTTTACAAACTCCCTAAAGATAAACTCACCGTCACTGTCTATGCAGACGACGATGAAGCCTATGACATTTGGGCAAAAGAAATTGGCGTGCCAACTGAGCGTATTATCCGCATCGGCGACAATAAAGGTGCTCGTTACGCATCAGACAACTTCTGGATGATGGGCGACACAGGCCCTTGCGGCCCTTGTACTGAAATCTTCTATGACCACGGCGAACACATTTGGGGCGGCCCTCCAGGTAGTCCAGATGAGGACGGTGACCGTTTCATCGAAATTTGGAACAACGTGTTCATGCAGTTCAACCGTGACGAAGCTGGTGTGATGCATCCGCTTCCTAAGCCGTCTGTAGATACAGGCATGGGCTTAGAGCGTATATCTGCGGTGCTTCAACACGTGCACGCCAATTACGAAATCGACTTATTCCAAACGCTGATTAATGCAGCGGCACGCGAAACAAAGACAACGGACTTGGATAACCCATCACTCAAAGTGTTGGCTGACCACATCCGCGCTTGTAGCTTCCTGATTGCCGATGGCGTGATTCCCGGCAATGAAGGCCGAGGCTACGTGCTTCGCCGTATTATCCGCCGCGCAATTCGTCACGGCTACAAACTTGGCGCCCGCGCCGCGTTCTTCTATAAGATGTTGCCAGATTTAGTGGCTGAAATGGGTGAGGCTTATCCAGAACTCACAAGCGCTCAATTGCGCGTATCTGAAGTCCTCAAACAAGAAGAAGACCGCTTCTTTGAAACCATTGAAAATGGCATGGCCATTTTGGAAGCCGAATTGGCTGAAATGGCAAAAGCAGGCAATGCGACCTTTAACGGCGAAACCGCATTCAAATTGCATGACACATACGGATTCCCACTAGACCTCAAAGCTGACGTTTGTCGTGAGCGAGATGTGTCTGTGGATTCAGCCGCATTTGATGCCGCGATGTCACGCCAAAAAGAACAAGCCCGCTCTGCAGGCAAATTCAAAATGGCCACCAACGTTGAATACGATGGCGTAGCGACTAACTTCTGCGGCTATGACGAACTCTCAACAGAAGCCAAAGTGCTTGCTCTGTATAAAGATGGCTCTGCAGTGAACATCCTAAACGAGGGTGATTTAGGCATTGTCGTTTTAGACAACACGCCTTTTTACGCTGAATCAGGTGGTCAAATTGGCGACTGTGGAGATTTAAAAGCCAGTGATGGCATTTTCAGTGTTGAAGACACGCTAAAGATTCAATCATCCGTCTTCGGTCATCACGGCGTTCTCACAACAGGCAAGCTGTCATTAGGCGACACACTTCAAGCCCGCGTGAATACCAACGCTAGAGCAAGCACTATGCGTAACCACTCTGCGACACATTTAATGCACAAAGCCTTGCGTGAAGTGCTAGGTGAGCATGTGCAACAAAAAGGCTCATTAGTAGATACCGACAAAACGCGCTTTGACTTTGTTCATAACGCACCAATGACGGATGAAGAAGTCAGCCAAGTTGAAAATATCGTCAATGCTGAAATCCTTGCTAACGCAGCAACGCAAGCACGCGTGATGGATATTGAATCCGCACAGAAAACTGGTGCCATGATGTTATTTGGTGAGAAATATGGCGATGAAGTACGTGTATTAGATATTGGCTCATCCCGCGAACTTTGCGGCGGCACACACGTAAGTCGAACAGGTGATATTGGCCTATTCAAAATCACCGCTGAAAGTGGCGTGGCTGCTGGCGTGCGCCGCCTAGAAGCAACGTCAGGTGTGAACGCACTTAAATTGGTACAAAATCAACAAGTATTAGTCAGCCATCTTGCAGCAGAGCTTAAAACACCTGCAAATGAGCTAGCCACAAAAATCGCGCAATTACTCGATTCACAAAAATCACTCGAAAAAGAACTTGCCCGATTAAAATCTAAATTGGCTTCATCCCAAGGCGACGACCTTGCAGAACAAGCAATAGAAATCAACGGCATTAAAGTGCTTGCGGCAACCTTGGAGGGCGTTGATGCAAATGCTTTGCGTGAGACCATGGATAAACTAAAAGACAAACTAAAATCAGCGGTTATTGTATTAGCAAGCGTCAGTGATGGCAAAGTAAGCATTGCAGCTGGCGTGACGCAAGACGTCATCGCGAAACTAAAAGCAGGTGACTTGGTCAACCATGTAGCTAGCCAAGTGGGCGGCAAAGGTGGCGGCAAGCCAGATATGGCGATGGCTGGCGGCACAGACCCTAGCCAATTACCTCAAGCTCTTGCAAGCGTGCAAGCGTGGGTTCAACAAAAACTTAACTAACCTTAAACTCTAAAAATTATGGCACTCATTGTTCAGAAATACGGTGGCACCTCAGTTGGCAGCCCAGATCGCATTAAAAACCTAGCGCGTCGTGTGGCCCGTTTTAAAGCACTTGGCCATCAAATCGTCGTCGTGGTTTCAGCCATGTCAGGCGAAACCAATCGCTTGATTACCTTGGCAAAAGAAATCATGCCGGAGCCAGACCCTCGTGAATTGGACGTGATGGTGGCAACAGGTGAGCAAGTGACTATTGGCCTAACAGCAATGGCACTGATGGAACTTGGTCTAAAAGCAAAAAGCTATACTGGTTCACAAGTGCGTATCGTCACAGATAATGCACACACTAAAGCACGCATTCTGCGCATTGATGAAGAACGCATCCGTGCTGATTTAAATGCTGGCTATGTCGTTGTCGTTGCAGGCTTCCAAGGCGTGGATGAAGGCGGCAACATTACAACACTAGGTCGCGGTGGTTCTGATACAACAGGCGTGGCCTTAGCTGCGGCGCTCAAAGCGGACGAATGCCAAATATATACAGATGTTGACGGGGTTTATACAACCGACCCGCGGGTGGTGCCAGAAGCGCGCCGTTTAAAATCCATTACTTTTGAAGAAATGCTAGAGCTAGCAAGCCAAGGCTCAAAAGTATTGCAAATTCGCGCAGTAGAATTTGCAGGCAAATACAAAGTTAAACTACGTGTGCTCTCCAGCTTTGAAGAAGACGGCGAAGGCACACTCATTACATTTGAAGATCCAGAAAACAAGGACAGCATTATGGAACAACCAATCATCTCAGGCATCGCATTTAACCGAGACGAAGCAAAACTCATGGTTCTCGGCGTGCCAGACAAACCAGGTATCGCCTACCAAATATTAGGCCCAGTGGCAGACGCAAAAATTGACGTCGATATGATTATTCAAAACATGGGCGCTGATGGCTCAACCGACTTCACATTCACTGTGCACAAAAACGACATGGCGAAGGCACTTAGCATTCTTAATCAAGTGCAAGCGCACATCGGCGCACGAGAAATTGTCGGTGATGACAAAATTGCTAAAGTCTCTATCGTAGGTGTTGGCATGCGCTCACATGTGGGCATCGCAAGCCAAATGTTTCGCACACTTGCTGAAGAAGGTATCAACATTCAAATGATTTCAACAAGCGAAATTAAAATCGCTGTTGTTATCGATGAAAAATACATGGAACTAGCCGTTCGTGTGCTTCACAAAGCGTTCGAGTTAGAAGAAGCTTAGATTGATTTTTAAGGCGTAATCGAGTATTGTTACGCCCTCGCAACACAGCAACAAAACGGAGAGCTGGCCGAGTGGTCGAAGGCACTTCCCTGCTAAGGAAGCACCCCTTTTAAGGGGGTATCTCTGATTACTTTAAAATCAATTAGTTACTAAAAAACATTGGCGGGAAATTCGCCTTTATCTATCTCAATTTAGTTTCTACTTGGACAGGATTTGGACTGGCCAACATCCCTCTTTGCTGACCTGTTACTCTTAGCAGTTACGTCAGGTTATTAGAATATCACAAAGCCGAAAACATTCGCATACTGGGCGCCTTAGAACTGGTTTCATTTGAACGAAGCGCGCAGTGATGTGGATATTGGCTAGCCCTATTGAAAAGCTCAAAAATATAGACCCCACCGTACCCCCACCCCCCACTTTTTCAAACAAGCATCCTTTTTTCAGTTGTACTCCTTGTTTTGGAAGAACGATTAGTTGTTTCATGACACGTTAGGCGCTTCGCCCAATTTAGTTCTGTGAGGCCTTCGGTTCTTTTTTGGTTTTTAAAGGGTACTTAAGGTGGGAATAAAGGATGGAAATGGGATGGTAATGAGCTTCGTATAGCCGAAAGCACCAGTAAAAACTTCGCTTGATTTAATAAAGCTATAACAAAAGTTACTTGAGAGTGTAATCGTAAAAATTTAGCCTTAATAAGCACACCGCTGAATGCTTACAAAACTCCTAAAACTAGTCCTTGCGTTCAATTTATCATCAGCAGTCCTGATAGCCAACGCGGCGTCAACTTTTTTCAGTATTCTTGTTTCTCAACAACTAATTTGTTATTGTTTTACATGAAATTTTCAAGATATCTATTGGACGATTAGCATGAGCTCATTTCAGAAGAAAAAATCCCTAGTACAGGCCTTAAAATGTAAAACACTGACCACATTAATACTTGGCGCACTTGCCATGGAAGCCCAAGCAGACGGTGCTTTCAATGTGCTTGGCTTTTTAAATGACGGTACGGGGACGAGTAACCGTTTCGATTCCGAACCATTTTTTGTCTCTGCTAACGGTAGCGTCGTTGTTGGGACCTCTATTAATAGCCTCGGCAACAATGAAGCCTACCGCTGGTATAACGGCACCATGACTGGTTTAGGCTTTTTAAATGACGGTACTGGGACGAGTACCAGTTACTTTAACACCCTTGAAAGATTGTCTGCTGACGGTAGCGTCGTTGTTGGGACCTCTGGTAATAGCCTCGGCAACAATGAAGCCTACCGCTGGTATAACGGCACCATGACTGGTTTAGGCTTTTTAGATAAAAGCCTCACGGGTGGCAATTACGTTAGCGCTGCAGAATCTGTATCTGCTGACGGGCTTGTCGTAGCAGGGAGGTCTCAAAACAGTCAAGGCAATTATGAGGCTTATCGCTGGTATGAGGGCACCATGACTGGTTTAGGCTTTTTAAATGACGGTACTGGGACAAGTACCTATTACGACAGCGTGGTTAATGATGTCTCAGCTTACGGTAGCACCGTAATAGGGAGGTCTTACAACAGTCAAGGCAATTCTGAAGCTTATCGCTGGCATGACGGCACCATGACTGGTTTAGGCTTTTTAAATGACGGTACTGGGACGAGTACCAGTTACTTTAACACCCTTGAAAGAT
>CAMCTR010000075.1 GCA_945878605.1 Candidatus Methylopumilus universalis
CGGTCATGTCTTGTGCCTCAATCCCTATCCAGCCTCGCGTCACGCTACCTTGGCGGATAATTTGCTCCATGACTTGCTTAACAATGCTCACTGGAATAGCAAAGCCTATGCCCATGGAGCCACCATTGCGAGAGTAAATTGCGCTGTTAATTCCCACTAAGTTGCCATCAGCATCTATCAGTGCGCCTCCTGAATTGCCAGGATTAATCGAAGCGTCAGTCTGAATAAAGCTCTCAAAAGTGCTGATGCCAAGATGATTTCGACCAAGAGCGCTAATAATTCCTTGTGTTACGGTTTGTCCAACACCAAATGGATTGCCAATGGCAAGTACTACATCTCCTACTTTGTTTTTCTCGGCATCTGCAAAACTGATGGCGGGAAGATTTTCTACATCGATTTTAAGAACCGCAAGGTCAGTATCAGTGTCTGAGCCTACAGCGTGTGCTTTAACTGTTCGGCCATTTTCTAACACAACTTGAATTTCATCAGCGGATTCAATCACATGTTGATTGGTGAGTATTAGGCCGTTTTTATTCACAATTACCCCAGAGCCAAGGCTGGTTTCATGTTGGGACTGCTCGTCTGATTGGTCGCCAAAGAAATGCTTGAACAGTGGGTCGTCTAGGAATTGTTGATGTGGGTTAGTTGCATTTTTTTTGCTGGTAAAAATATTGACCACGGATGGCATCGCTTTTTGGGCTGCGCTGCTATATGAACCAAAGCCTTTTGTTGGCTGAGTTGCTTTTTCAATATGGTCTTCGAGGTATTGAATATTTGAATAGATGAGTTTTGGGTAAAAAATTTGCACTACAAAAACTACAGCGAGGCTGACGGTGACAGTTTGTGCGAAAATGAGCCAAAGCTTTTTCATATGATCTACCAGTTATAACGAATGCAACAATTGCGGAATCAAAAAATGGAATTAAAACAACTAATAAATTATACCCGACAAATTTTACAGGTCGAGCGATTCTCTGATTATTGCCCGAATGGCTTGCAAGTTGAGGGTAAGTCACAGGTCAACAAAATTGTGACGGGTGTGAGCGCAAGTATGGATTTCTTGAAAGCTGCTAAATCAGCAGGGGCAGATGCTGTACTTGTGCATCATGGATATTTTTGGAAGAACGAAGAAGCTTGCCTTGTGGGCTTGAAGCGTAATCGCATTAAATTCCTACTGGATAATGAAATAAGTTTGTTGGCTTATCACTTACCCCTAGATGCGCATCCAGAGCTAGGAAATAACGCACAGTTGGGGACGGTGTTGGGCTTAAATGTCCAAGCCTACACTGGCAATCAAGGTTTGATTGCGCAGGGTAGCTTGGGTGAGTCGCAAACATTAGAACGGTTTTCTGAGCATGTTGGCAATCAGCTCGGTAGAGTGCCTTTAGTCATTGGCGATTTAAGTCGAACAATTAAAAATGTAGCCTGGTGCACTGGTGGAGCGCAGGGATATATCGTGGATGCAATTGAGTTGGGCGTGGACGTTTTTATTAGTGGAGAGATTTCAGAGCAAACATTCCATTTAGCGCGTGAATCTGGCGTGGCTTACATTGCGGCGGGGCATCATGCGACTGAGCGCTATGGCATCAGGGCTTTGGGTGAGCATCTAGCGAATCAGTTCACCTTGGCACATGAATTTATCGATATTGATAACCCAGTTTGAGGGTTGGATTTTTTCGGGTAGAAAAATTTGTTGGGTGTGTCGTAAATTAAAGGCTTCAAGGGTTTAAGTTTTTAGTTGAAACCTGTAAAATAAGTGGTTAAATTTTAATAAAGCGTCAATGTATTTTAGAAATTAAGGACATGGGGATGGCGAATCAAGAAGTAGATCAAAGTAAGCGTAAATTTCTGATTGCGGCAACTTCAGTTGCAGGTGGTGTGGCAGCCGCAGCCGTTGCTGTGCCTTTCGTAACGAGTATGTTGCCAAGTGAGCGCGCAAAAGCTGCAGGCGCCCCAGTTGAAGCTGAAATCAGTAAAATTGAGCCAGGCTCAATGATTACGGTTGAATGGCGTGGTAAGCCTGTTTGGATTGTTAATCGCAGTCAAGCGATGCTTGATGCGTTGGCGAGTCATGACGACAAATTGTCTGATCCGAAATTGGAAGTGATAAGTCAGCAGCCTGATTATTGTGTCAATCCATCACGAGCTATTAAGCCAAACATTATGGTTTTGGTGGGTATTTGTACTCACTTAGGCTGTTCGCCATCACCTAAACTACAAACAGGTGGTGATATGGGCGCTGATTGGACTGGTGGATTTTTCTGTCCTTGTCACGGCTCTAAATTTGACTTGGCTGGTCGTGTATTTAGTGGCTCGCCAGCCCCAATTAACTTGGTGGTTCCGCCGCACAAATACATTAGTGATTCTGTGGTGCTAATTGGTGCAGATGATAAGGGAGTTGCGTAATGGCTAAAAACAATCAGCAGGATTCCAAAAACTTAATTGATTGGGTTGACGCTCGATTCCCTTTGTCGTCAAATTTAAAAGCGCATGTTACCGAATACTATGCGCCTAAAAACTTCAACTTTTGGTATTTCTTTGGTGCGTTAGCAACGCTCATTTTAGTGTTGCAAATTCTAACGGGTATTTTTCTAACAATGAACTACAAGCCAGATGCGGCACTGGCCTTTGCTTCCGTTGAGTACATCATGCGTGATGTTTCTTGGGGTCGATTGATTCGATATATGCACTCTACTGGCGCATCTATGTTCTTTGTGGTGATTTATTTACACATGTTCAGGGGCTTGATGTATGGTTCTTATAAAACACCCCGTGAATTGATTTGGCTGTTCGGTGTTGGCATTTTCCTAGTCTTAATGGGTGAAGCTTTCTTTGGCTACCTATTGCCTTGGGGTCAGATGTCCTATTGGGGCGCCCAAGTTATCATTAATTTGTTCACCTCTATCCCGTTCATTGGCCCAGATATTTCATTGTGGTTGCGTGGTGATTACACTGTTTCAGATGCGACGCTTAATCGTTTCTTTGCTTTCCACGTGATTGCATTGCCTTTGGTCCTGCTTGGCTTGGTGGTTTCACATTTGATTGCCTTGCACGAAGTGGGCTCAAACAATCCAGACGGAGTTGAGATCAAGAAACATAAAGATCCGAAAACACATATCCCGCTAGATGGTATTCCATTCCATCCTTACTATACTGTGAAAGACTTAATGGGTGTATCAGTGTTCCTGATTGTGTTCTCAGCCATTATTTTCTTTGCGCCAGAGATGGGCGGTTATTTCCTTGAAGCGAATAACTTTATCCCCGCTGATCCGTTAAAAACGCCAGCGCATATTGCCCCAGTTTGGTATTTCACACCTTATTACTCAATTTTACGCGCTGTACCACCAATTTTTAATTCGCAATTCCCTGGTGTGGCCGCAATGGGATTATCTGTTGTGATTTTTGCATTCTTGCCTTGGCTAGATCGCAGCCCAGTAAGGTCAATTCGCTATCGCGGAAGTTTGTACAAAAAATGGCTGGCTGCTTTTGTATTGAGTTTCATCGTATTAGGTTACTTAGGAACAGAGCCATCAAATGTATGGGGTCAATTCGCATCTAGCACGCCTTTAATTGGCGGTGCTGATCGAGCAACTATCGTGGCAAGGTTTTTTAGTTTGGTTTATTTCTCATTCTTTGCATTGATGCCTTGGTACACCAAGAAAGATAAAACTAAGCCGGTGCCAGAAAGGGTAACAGCATAATGAAAACTAAAATTTTATTGGTTTTAGCATTGCTATTGCCATTGATGGCCATTGCGAATGAGGGTGTTAAACTAGAACGTGCACCTATCGATCCAAATAATCAAGCCTCGTTGCAACGCGGTGCAAAAACATTTGTAAACTATTGTTTGAACTGTCATAGCGCTGCTTATATGCGTTATAACCGTTTGCAAGATATTGGTTTGACGGATGAACAAATCAAATCAAACTTGATGTTTGCTGGTGAAAAGGTTGGCGACACGATGACAGTTTCAATGCCGAAAGCGGATGCGAAAGCATGGTTTGGCGTAACTCCACCAGACTTATCTGTTGAAGCGCGTGCTCGGGGCGCTGACTGGCTTTATAGCTATTTACGCGGCTTTTACCGAGACGATACAAGACCAACTGGCTGGAACAACGTTGTTTATGAAAAAGTTGCTATGCCGCATGTGCTTTGGAGCTTGCAAGGTGAACAAATATTAAAGATTGATGAGAAGACGGATACGCACCATTTAGTGCTAGAAAAACAAGGCGCCATGACGCCAGCTGAGTATGATGCAACTATTGCAGATTTAGTGAATTACTTAGTCTTTATGGCTGAGCCTTTCAAAGAACGCGATAAGAATTTAGGTTTGTTGGTATTGGCCTTTTTGGGGCTGATGTTTGTGCTGACTTACTACTTGAAAAAAGAGTTCTGGAAAGATATACACTAAAATAACAACATTGCGGGAAGCCAGCTATTCGGCTGGCTTCCCGTTTTGCTTTTTGTAAGCGAGGAACCAAAATTATGATGACACTTTATTCAGGTACTACCGATCCGTATAGCCATCGTTGCCGTATCGTATTGTTCGAAAAGGGCATGGACTTTCAAGTCATTGACGTTGATTTGGCAAATAAGCCAGAGGACCTCGCAGTGATTAACCCCCACAATACCGTGCCAGTATTGGTTGAGCGTGATTTAGTGCTAGAGCAAGCAAACATTATCAATGAATATATTGATGAGCGTTTCCCGCATCCACAATTGATGCCTGCTGATCCTGTGATGCGCGCTCGCGCTCGTTTATTTTTACACAACTTTGAAGAGCAACTGTTCGACCATATCAAAGATATTGAGTCCGACAACCAAAAAGCGGCTGATAAAGCTCGCTCAGCGATACGTGATAATTTAACGCAAATCGTTCCTTTGTTTAGCAAGCAAGAATATATACTTGGCGACGACTTCTCTATGCTTGATGTGGCAATCGCACCATTATTATGGAGACTTGGTCATTACGGGATTGAATTGCCTAAACAAGCGGCACCATTGTTGAAATATGCAGAACGTATTTTCTCACGCCCGGCTTATATTGAAGCCATGACGCCATCTGAAAAAGCGATGCGTAAATAAATATGAGTGAATTAACTTCAACCAAGCCTTATATGATTAGAGCGATTCATGAGTGGTGCGTTGATAATCAATTAACGCCCCATCTATTGGTTGAAGTGAGTCCGCAAACTAAAGTCCCGATGGCATATGTAAAAGATGGTGAAATCGTCTTGAATCTTAACTATTCTGCAACTAAGGATTTGCAATTCACCAACGAAGCAGTTTCATTCTCTGCGCGTTTTTCGGGTGTATCAAATAACTTGTATGTTCCTATTGGTGCAATAAAAGGGATTTTTGCACGGGAAAATGGTCAAGGCATGTTTTTTGAGGTGCAAGCAGAAGATGGTGATGCGGTAAAAAAAATAAAAAACAATGAGATAGCAAACAAAGAAAAAAATATTTCATCAGAAGTGAAAAAAACCCCCTTAAAGTTGGTAAAATAGATCCCGTTGTAAATGTAGTTGATTAATTAATACTTGCCGAATTAGCTCAGTTGGTAGAGCAGCGCACTTGTAATGCGAAGGTCGTCAGTTCGATTCCGACATTCGGCACCACTCCCTTAATCACCCAAAGTTAAATCTATTGTCTTCAATCGCGATTTTAATTTGGGTTATTAATGTCACGCTAGATACAGTTGGTCATGTTGCGCTTAAATTTGCCGCAACTGCTGATCAAAATGAATCCACAGAAACTGCACGCTGGAAATCAATGCTAAGCTCATTCCCGCTTTGGGTTGGTATTGTTTGCTTTTGTCTTGAATTCGTTGTTTGGCTAGCCTTCCTTTCAGTTCTTTCTTTGTCTCAGGGCGTCTTGTTGGGAGCGATTAATATGGTTTCAATCGTCATTGCTGGTCGTTTAATCTTTAAAGAAAAACTAGATCGCATGAGGCTCTTGGGTATGGCATTAATCACTATTGGCGTTATCTTTGTGGGGATTTACTCATGAAGAAAACGCAGTTTTATATTGTTGGTTTTTCGGCCTTAATGCTATGCGATACTCTTACTCAGGTTTCATTTAAGCTTGCCTCAAACCACGGCGGTGAGTTTGTTATGCAGTTGGAGTGGTTCCTCTCGATATTTTCTCAGCCTTGGATATACGGTGCAGTTCTTGGATATTTAGGGTCATTTATCGCTTGGATGACATTGCTTAAGCACGCACCGGTTGGTCTGGCTTATGCCGCATCACATTTGGTGGTGGTGGCAGTCTTGGCGGTGTCAGCCGTTTATTTTGGAGACAGGCTTGCCCCAATGCAACTTGTGGGTGCTTTAATGATTGTGGTTGGTATTATTTGTTTAAGCTTTAGTGAGGCCGAACAGGATTGATTAGAGAGGGGCAAAAGGCGCATGTATAAAATTCATTGGCATGCATCCGTAGACGATATTCCTGAGGCTTTATGGCACGAATGCTTTGCTGCGCCTTATGAGGGGAAGTGGTGGTATGCAGCG
>CAMCTR010000076.1 GCA_945878605.1 Candidatus Methylopumilus universalis
ATGAGCACTGATGACCACATTGTCTTTACCAGCATTGAGACGAATATCTCCTTGTGCGCCTTGCTTTTCTAATTGGTGTTTAACCATTTGCCATGCGCTGGGGATGACTTCAATGGGAATGATGAACTTTTCACCAATACGGCTGACTAGCTTGCTCTTGTCGGCCACGACAATGAATTGATCTGCGGCTTTAGCGAGTAGCTTTTCCATCACTAAATCTTGCCCACGTCCCTTTAGCAGGCTTAAGTTGGGGGTGATCTCATCAGCACCATCGACATATAAATCGATGCGTTTTAACTGCGCAATAGAAACGACTTTTAGTCCACAACTTTCCGCTTTCATTGCACTAATCGTTGAGCTTGCCACTGTGCTGATGTTGAGGCCTCCTTCGGCTTGTCGTTTGGCGAGGTGCTCAATAAAGTAATTGGCAGTTGATCCTGTGCCTAGGCCAACTACCATGCCATTTTTTACGCGCTTGGCGGCTTCAATCGCCACTAATTCTTTATCGTTCATTGCTTGTTTCCTTAATGGAGAGTTAGTTGGCGTCAGCTTCACATTTTCTAGCGCGAGCCAGGGCTGGGCGTTCTGAATGTTTATTCATATAATTGAGTAAGGCTTCGTCGAGATTCACTTTGACGTGATGCGCCCAATGTAAGACTGATACGCAAACAATATCTGCCGCACTAAATTGGTCGCCAGCGATGTATTGGTGGTCTTTTAAATGTGCACTTAACACAGCAGCAGCTTTTTCAAATTCCCAAAAACTTGTACTCATCACTGCGGGCACCTTTTTATCTTCAGGCAATAGCCTATCATGTTTGGCAGCGGTCCATAAATGCACTTCTAACTCGGACAGCACAAAGAATAGCCATTGAAAATATTCAGCTCGCGCTTTTACATCGCTTGGGATCAGTTTAGCGGCTGGAAACTTTTCTGCAATGTAGGTGCAGATGGCAGCTGATTCGCTCATCGCATGACCATCATCCACTAAGGTTGGGATTTTCCCGAAAGGATTAATCGCTAAAAACGCAGGCTGTTTGTGTTCGCCCGCCCGTAAATTAACGAGTTCGTATTCATACTTTGCACCAGCTTCTTCCAAAGCCCAAGCAACGCGAGAAGAGCGCGTTTGTGGAAAGCCGTATAGTTTAATCATGATGTGTATGGTCTTTGAATACAATGAATCACAGCAGTTTAAGTTAAAATGCCACAACGATTAAGTTTATGCAAAAATCTATGACATTCAAACACATTATTTCACGCGATAACAGCCAGTTTAAGCAGCTTAAAAAATTGGCTGACTCCTCACGTGAACGTCGCAAATTGGGCGAAACTTTGCTTGATGGTGCCCATTTAGTGGAGACGTATCTTGAGATGTTTGGTGAGCCGCGTTTACTGATTATTGCTGAGGGTCAAAGCACGGCTGAGGTATCGCACCTTATTCAGCAATTGGTTGATGTGCCGACCGTTATGTTTCCAACGTTAATGTTTCAAGAACTGGCGCCAGTGGCAAGCCCAACGGGCATTTTGGCTTTGGTGAAAACGCCAACCGTTGCGCCGCCAGAAGCGCTTAACTTCGTATTGATGTTAGAAGACATTCAAGACCCAGGTAATTTGGGTAGTATGCTCCGCACTGCTGTGGCAGCTGGCGTGGATGCGGTTTATCTATCAGAGGGTTGTACTGAAGCTTGGTCACCTAAAGCATTACGAGGCGGGCAGGGGGCTCAGTTTACTTTGCCGATTGTTGAGCGTGCGGATTTAGTGGGCTTGGCAAGTAACTTTGAAGGGCAAGTGTTAGCTACTACTTTGCGTGGCGATTCTATTTATAACTTGGATTTAACCGGCCCAACGGCAATCGTGATTGGTAATGAAGGCAACGGCCTGAGCGGCGCGATGCAAAAGGCTGCTAGCCATCATGTTACCATTCCGATTGCTGAAGGTGTTGAGTCGCTTAATGCCGCAGCAGCGGCATCGATTTGCTTGTTTGAGCGGGTTAGGCAGACGATTTAATTAGTGTTTCGTTTTTGAAACGGGCGGCGTAATATCTGCCGCAAAAAGCTGCTCTGCATCCACCTTGTCAAACACGTAAGCCGCATTACAAAAGTCGCAATTTACTTCTATCTCGCCGCGCTCTTCAATGATGCTATCGACTTCTGTAGCCCCAAGCATTTTGAGCATGTTACTGACGTTTTTGCGTGAGCAAGAGCAACGGAAGCAGATATTGCGCGGGTCAAATAAGCGCACATCTTCTTCGTGGAACAGTCGTGTTAGTAGAGTTTCAGCTGGAAGTGTAATCAATTCTTCATCAGTAATAGTCTCAGCTAAAAAGCTTGTTCTTGCCCAAGCATCGGCATCTTGCTCTGGTAAGTCAGGCAGCTTTTGCAAGAGCATACCAGCAGCAGATTGTTGGTCGCAGGCTAACCAAATGCGCGTTTCAATTTGCTCTGAACGTTCCATATAGTTTTGCAAGATTTCGCTAATACTATCGCCCTCAATCGGCACAATGCCTTGATAGGTTTGGCCGCCATCTTTTGGATCTAGGGTAATCACAAAGTGACCTTCACCGACGAGTTCGTTGAAACTCTGATTGCCAATTTCGCCTTGCCATTTTGCTGTGGCACGCATTTCAAGCGATGCACTGCACTCCACTACTAATAAATTCAATGGGCCTTTACCTTGAATCTGTAAAACGAGTGCACCATTTTCTAGTTTAAGGGTGGCGGCTAAAAGCGCGGCTGCTGACATGAGTTCACCTAAAGCATTTTTTAAAAGCGGTGGATAATCTATATGCTGAAGTGCGGTGTTGTATGTTTCTTGTAAACGAACTGTGTTCCCGCGAATAGGGGTGTTATCAAACACAAAGCGGTGGAGTTGATCGTTTGAGAGTGCGGTGTTTTTGAATGTCGTCATCCGCGGCATTTTATCATGACAACGTGCCTGCACTAAGATAAAACGATGCTGCGTTGCCGTGCGACTTTATTGATAGCCCAATGTTGTTTGGCCCATTGCAAAATGTCATTTGCACTGTGTGAAGTTAAATCTTTTGGTGCTTGTTGCCCTAAAAAGTTAAGTGCGTGCGTGAGTAATGTTGAGGCTTGTGCAGCATCAATAGCTGGGGCTAGGGTTTGTTTACTTAGCTTTTCGCGAGCCGCGTTGCTGGCAACGGGGATGTGCGCATATTGCAGCGTTGGATGGCCGAGCAATTGTTGCAGGTAAATTTGGCGCGGTGTGGAATCTAGCAAATCAGCGCCTCGCACAATGTGGCTGATACCTTGCTCAAGATCATCCACCACGACGGCGAGTTGATAGGCGCATAAGCCATCGGCACGTTTGAGGACAAAATCGCCTACTGAATGTGCTAGGTTTTGTTGAATCTGGCCTTGAATTGCGTCTTGAAAGCTAATTGGGTTTGAATCAACAATTAAGCGGCTGGCGTGTGGGCTTTTAATGGCGGTTTTATGCCTGCATGTGCCAGGATAAACAAGGCCATCAATGCCCTGCTGGGCGCTATCAGCGATTTCTTTGCGTGAGCAGTCGCAGTTGTAAATCAGTGATTTTGCTTTGAGTTGGCCTAGCGCCTCTTGATAAAGAGGAGTTCGCTGAGATTGATACACTACTGCACCATCCCACTCAAAACCAAAGGCTTCTAAGGTATGTAAAATGTGGTCGGCTGTGCCTGCCATTTCGCGAGGTTTATCGATGTCTTCCATTCGGACTAGCCATCGTCCCCCTTGCGACTTGGCCTCGCAATAGCTAGCGAGCGCTGCTAATAGCGAGCCAAAATGAAGCGGGCCGGTTGGTGAGGGGGCGAAACGACCTATCATGGTTACCAAGCTTTTAATGCACCGCCTGCAGGTAAGGCGGAATATACCAGGACTGCAAATCTCGCCCCAGAAGGACTAGGTGGCAATGCATGCGGTCACCACCATTGGCACTCACGTCAAACTCATAAGTACGCAAGATTTGCACATGGCCCTTGGCGTTGCGCCCTAAACGTAAGCGAACGCATGCGACGCTCTCATCTAAAAGCTGTAAATTGGTGCGATGTGTGAGGTCATGGCCTTTTGTGATAGCGGCATCCCTCGCAGAAATGCTATCTAACCAAAACCAAGCAAGCAGAATAATGCTAATGAGTAGTAGATTTTCCAAAGCAATGTCTTCTTGTGTTCAATATCTTTAGAGTTTAATCAAAGTTGATGTTTTCGTCATGCCTAAATCAAACATGGCTGTTCCGCACAAAAATAGTGCACTGCACTTCTAGCCGCATCATATTGGTGCAAACGTTTTGGTTTGTTAGATGCAAAAAACGCTTGTAAACAATCAATTAAAAATTTGGCTTAGTTTTTGCTACAGTACTGGAATAATTTTAGGCAGACCCTTTAAGGTCAGAATTAAAAAAATAATTAAAAAAATTTAAACGAGGATGAGAGTATGGAAGCGCTTCAATCGGCGAGTGATGTTTTATTTGTATTATTAGGCGCCATTATGGTCTTGGCAATGCATGCAGGTTTTGCATTCTTGGAAGTAGGTACGGTTCGCCGTAAAAACCAAGTGAATGCTTTGGTCAAAATCATGGTGGATTTCTCTATCTCGACCATTGCCTACTTCTTTATTGGTTACGGCGTTGCGTATGGGGTGAGTTTTTTTCAAGGCGCGGATGTGCTTGCCGCCAAAAATGGTTATGACCTCGTGAAGTTCTTCTTCTTGCTGACGTTTGCTGCTGCGATTCCTGCGATTGTCTCTGGCGGTATTGCAGAGCGCGCAAAGTTTAATCCTCAGTTAGCGGCAACATTCTTATTAGTTGGCTTGGTTTATCCTTTTTTTGAAGGCATTGCTTGGAACCATCATTACGGTATTCAAGACTGGCTCAAAGCGACTTTTGGTTTTGAATTTCATGATTTTGCAGGCTCCGTTGTGGTGCATGCGATGGGTGGTTGGATTGCTTTAGGCGCTGTGATTTTATTGGGCGCACGCCATGGTCGATACAGTAAAGATGGTCGATTGCATGCTTATCCCCCTTCAAATATTCCGTTCTTGGCATTAGGTGCATGGATTCTTACCGTGGGCTGGTTTGGCTTTAACGTAATGTCCGCACAAACCTTAAGTGGTGTGACCGGACTTGTGGCAATGAATTCTTTAATGGCGCTTGTTGGTGGCACCATTGCTGCATTGGTGATGGGTAAAAACGACCCTGGCTTTGTGCATAATGGCCCATTGGCTGGTTTGGTTGCGGTTTGTGCAGGTTCTGATGTGATGCATCCATTAGGTGCTTTAGTCACAGGTGCTGTGGCTGGCACTTTGTTTGTTTGGGCATTTATGCTGACGCAAAACCGTTGGAAGATTGATGACGTGCTAGGTGTTTGGCCATTGCACGGTTTATGCGGTGCTTGGGGCGGGATTGCTGCCGGCATCTTCGGCGCCAAAGCTTTAGGTGGCATGGGCACTGTGAGCTTCATGTCACAACTGATTGGAACAGGCTTGGGGGTAACAATTGCTTTGGTTGGTGGCTTTGCTGTGTACGGCTTAATTAAAAAGCTGGTCGGTATCCGTATGGATGTTGAAGATGAATATCTGGGTGCTGATTTGGCGATTCATAAAATCACTGCAACACCGAACATGGGTGGCGGTGACGAATAAGCTTTAGTTTTTGCAAGTTAAAGAAAAAGGCTCAGAAAAAACTCTGAGCCTTTTGTACATCTAGGGTTGTTTATTTACAACATGACTTAGCATCAGCGCTCGCGCCTTCTGGCTTTTGATTACAACAAGCACAGCCGCATTTGCAACCGCAAGCACATTTGCCTTTAATGAGGTATTTAATTAACGCGGCAATGGATAACACTAGAGCAACATTCATTAAGATGCATATGCCAATCGCTTGCAGCGGCATTGTTCCATAAAAAACTTCATGCATGATTTTCTCCTAACGTTAAAAAACATTGACCACAAACTTTTATTGGCACCATTGGCTTAGTCTATCCAATAAGGGGCCACAAAAGCGAACCAAGCGCCTACTCCAAACGCTAGCAGAGAAATGCCATATATTCTATTAGACATCTTTCTTGCTCGCGCACAGGCTTGCGCCAGTTTTATATCTGCAGGGCATGCTAGCTTTGAGGAACGCCACTGCATTAGTCCCGCCAGCACCAGTAAAAAAGCCGCAATACCGAACACAAGCGGCTTATGCTCGCTAATCCAAATCAGTTGCGGCACATTGCTCACCAGGCCAATCATCACCGCACCCAAACCCAAACTCACTAACAATGCCGGGATAGCACAGCAAATTAGCGTTGCGCTACTGGTAAAAAGTATCAGCCAATTGACTGCCAGCATTTTCCTCATTGATAACATCGGTGAATTTGAACGCATTACTTCACTTCTTTCATATGGGTATGATCCGCCTTAATTTCAACCAGCGACTTGTTAGTATATTCAGCACTTGCGACATCGTAACCAGCA
>CAMCTR010000077.1 GCA_945878605.1 Candidatus Methylopumilus universalis
GTAGCCGATAAATTAATGGTTGCTGCGGCATTAATAGTGCTCGTTGAATTTAATCGTGTAGGTGCACTTTTCGCCTTCATTATTATCGGTCGAGAAATTGCTATTAGCGCACTGCGTGAGTGGATGGCAAGTATTGGTGAACGAGGAAGTGTTGCGGTAGCGATGATTGGTAAAATTAAGACGGTCATGCAAATGATCGCTATTCTTTTTTTGCTTTATTACGATCCAATTTTTGGAATCAGCACAAAAATTATTGGGCAAGCTTCAATTTACATCGCAGTAATTTTGACATTGGTGTCAATGGCTTACTATTTGAAGGCCGCTTGGCCTCAAATTAACATTCACAAAAGCTAAACATAATCGTCATTTTGGGCTTGACGAGTGTCTGAAAACCCTTATAATACTGGCTTCTTTACGCGGGAATAGCTCAGTTGGTAGAGCGCAACCTTGCCAAGGTTGAGGTCGCGAGTTCGAGACTCGTTTCCCGCTCCAAACAATTAAAAAAGGGAAAGCTAAAACGCTTTCCCTTTTTTAACTTAAAACTCTTAATCTAGTTGAGAGTTTATGGCGCGATAGCAAAGCGGTTATGCCGCGGCCTGCAAAGCCGTTTAGACCAGTTCGACTCTGGTTCGCGCCTCCAGACAAAAAGGCCTAGCCTAGTGCTAGGCCTGGTTTTAAAAGAAGTAGATATTTTTGCTTAATAGCTTAGGTGAGGTTAAAATACCCACCGCAAAAGATCTAACAGCTTCGCGGTTTTTAGCGTGGTTCCATCCGCCCGGGTGGTGAAATTGGTAGACACAAGAGACTTAAAATCTCTCGCCTTCTGGGCGTGCCGGTTCGATTCCGGCCCCGGGTACCATTACGTATCAATAAGTTACATCATTTTATTAAATTAAAATATTAACTTATTTTTCGTTGCACAGTCGTTGCACAAAAACTTTAGCGAATATTGTCTTGACGGTAATAACCTTTTTGGATGTTTGCACCATAATATAAGCCATGTATGATGTGTACGTTACATTACACATAAGAGAGTTGTTGCGTGCCTTGCGCAACCACTTGCTTAACTTTGATGACTCAAATGTATACCCTATTCCGTTCCGCTTTACTCAGTTATATTTCTAAGATTTACTCTCAGCAAGCATTCAAGCCATGGCACCTATTGTTATTGAGCTTTATCGGGGCTTACGGCATCAATTTACTCATTCCACGCGACTTGTGGGTGCAAGATGAAATGCGTTATGGCGAAGTTGTTCGTGAAATGCTTCAATCGGGCAATTGGTTGGTGATGCATCTTAATGGTTACACTTATCCAGATAAGCCGGCCTTATACTTTTGGTTAGTTGCCTTGATGAGTAAGTTCGTGGGACAAGGAGAATTTGCTTTTAGATTACTTACGTTCATCAGCACTTTGATTGCAGGTTTGGGCTTGTATCAATTGGGTAATCGCTTATTGGGTAAGAATGGTGGTTTTTTAGCTTGCTTATTATTTGGGTCAAGCTTGCTCACTTTAATTGTGGGCCAAATTGCTCGCATGGATATGCTACTAACCGCAAGTACAGTTTGGGCTTGGTTTTATCTACTTGAATTTGACGGTTCAGAAAACCGTCAGTATCTTGTTTATTATTGGGCAATATGCGCACTTTCTGTCGCGATCAAAGGCCCTATTGCCCTGTTATTTACTTTGTTACCCGGCATTCTTTGGCAGATACAAACACATTCAGCTAAGGGAATTTTACGCCTACGTCCTTGGTATGGACTATTGGCTATGGTGGCCATGGTTTCAGTTTGGATAATTGCTGTCATCCAATCAGGGAGTGGTGATTATTTGGCGCAAATTTGGCACCAACAATTGGTTGGTCGCACTATCAATTCTTGGAGTCATAAGCAGCCGATTTATTTTTATGGGGTGTTATTACCCCTACTTATTATGCCTTGGGCAGTGCCTATTTTTAGTGGATTTAAACAACTGTGGTCTGAACCAGACCCTGTCCTTCGCTCGATTTGGCTATTTGTCTTAGTGCCGCTCATTGCTATTTCTTTGGTTTCAGGCAAGCTGTTTATTTACTTACAGCCATTAATACCCGCCTTGTGTCTTGGCGGGGCTTATGCTTTAAGCAAATACTTCCCGCAACAAAAAATCAGCGCCTGGTTAGCATGGCCGCCAGTAATTTATAGTGTTGGATTGGCCGCGTTGTTATACATGGTCTCTACACGTTACTTGGGCGCGAATGCTCATAAAGGGATTGGCCTGAGTATTGGTGTTGGAGCGATAGCATGCGTTCAAATTTATGCTACTCGTTTGCGTTTCTATCGATGGCTGTTTGCTTCTATCGGCTGCACGATTGTATTTTCATGTTTGGTATTCGGTGGGATGGTCGCTTTGCTTAACCCGCTTTTTTCAGCACGCCAACTCGCTAATACCGTCAATTCACTCGCTACCCCTGCGCAAGATGTTGCGGTGATAAATGTGACAAGAGGTATTTTGAATTATTACGCCAAGCGCACTTTTGTGGAGCTGGACGTTACCAAAACACATACTTGGGCAAGCCAACATCATGATGCAGTTATGATTATAAAAACTGATGATATACCTGTGGCGTTTGGCAATACAAATATTTCACAACGATGCGACGTGATGTTGCCATTTACTGTAGAGCTTAAGGAGTACTATGTTTTGGCAAAATGTAAACTTTGAAGACCGTTTAAAAAACACGCGCCTACTATGGTTGTGTTACCTCGCGGCTATGTTGGTTTGGACCGTTTTTTTTGGCGATATAGCGCACGTTAAAATGCTTGTTAATCAGTCTTGGATGTCTTCGCATCGAGAAGTCTTTAAATGGATAAGCGATAATATGATGTATGGATTTTACGCTTTTTTTATTGGGATGTTGATTTGGGGTTACAAAAGTCAAGATAAACAATTGCGCATCATCGGATGGGGCTATTTACTTGCGCAAGCGATAGGTTCTATTTTTATTGTACGCGTACTTAAAGTAATGCTTGGGCATGCCCGCCCAGATCATCTCGTCCAGGCCACCAATGGCGTATTAGATGCTTGGGCAGGCCCCTCACTATCCTCGGCTTACAATAGTTTCCCATCTGGACATACATGCGATTATCTAACTAGTTGCTTATTTTTGGCGATCTGCTTACCTAAGGTTTGGATGCGTGTATTGGTGATACTTCTTGCCGTTTTTAATGGTGCTTTGCGGGTGATGCTAGCCAAGCATTTTCCTTTGGATGTAATGGGGGGTGTTTTGATTGCTGGTCTTACAGCACTGGGAGTTTGGAGATATTGGGTATTACCTAGACTAAATGAGAATCAACTTCTAAAAAACTAATCCGCTATTGAATGATAGCAATGCTAATTTTTTATTTAAGTAACTTTAATACCTTGTCTGTCACATCAACTTTCGGGCCAATATAACCACCTGTGTTGTATAGAATCAAATCGTAGCCTTCACTTTGTCCTAAGGTCGTTACAGCAGCATTAACATCATTTTGGAAGTTGTTAAGTTCTTCTTGTTTACGTAGAAGAAAATCTTCGTGCTGACGAATTTTTTTACGGTCAAAATCAATTTTAAGATAATCTATTTCTTGACGCTTTGCCGCCAAGTCTTTTTGAGACATTGTTGTCGTTTCTTTATCAAGAGCAGTTTCTTTTTCTTGAATTTGTTTGCGGAATTTTTCAAGCTCAGCATTGCGTGGCTTGAACTCTGTCATGAGTTTTTTGCCGACATCAATCGATTGTTGGGATTGCATAATCTCCTTCATTTGAACATAGCCGACCTTGCTCCCAGCATGGCTGGTAATAGAAAAGGTCATTAAGGAGAGCGCAAATAAAATTTGACCAAAAACTTTCAAGCAAAACCTCTTCATTTATTCGATGATTAAAGGCTATTATAAGCGCATTTAATGCTTGTCTGTTAGCGCTATCCATGACAAAAGTTTAGAAAACCTCAAACACAAGGCCAACTGCCATTAATACTTATATCGCTAAAGTTTCATCAACGATTCTTCTGAGCATGTTGTTAACGGCATGCGCATCACAAGTTGCCCCTGTTAGTGGCAAACGATTGCCAGATCAGCGTGACGGTAGCTCGCTAGGTCATTTGATGAAGAATGATGTAGACCGTCTTGCTGACGTTGAAATGCGAGAAAACACGCAAAGCTTGCGTGTGTTAATGACTAAATTGTATAAACGCAATCCTGCCGAATTGAAAAAGAGTACGTCTGGCACTTTAGACGAGATGGTCGGGTGGGTGTTTGAGGGTAATCATCAATGGAATTTTGAAATGCTAAACGGCATTAAGGATATTGATGCTATTTACCTGGCATTTAAGCCTGAATACAAAGGCGACCGAGTTTTGCCATTGATTGTTGGTTTGCAAACCATGATGATTAAAGCCCGAGGTGGCAAAACAGAGTTTTATCTAACTGATAGCGTAGATCCGCAAAGTGTCTACAATAGCGCACGTAATATTGAAATAGCCGCTTGGAAACTTTCTAACACGTGCGATGGGTCGGGTAAGCTTTATTTACAGACCAATGAAATGAACGGTAAAGAGCAAAATTTAAGCTTTGAACGCGAAATAGGGCGCATGGTCGGTCGAACTGATTTGTATGCATTAACCCTATCAGAAAAAGCACAGCGTGGTTTAACAAGGTTTACACAAGGCTTAGCATCTGCATTATTCTTGCCTATATAGATTCTCTAGTTTGTGAGAAAAAACGCACTTTTCTTGAGTCGCTATTCTTTATTTGCCCCCGTAGCTCAGTGGATAGAGCATCCCCCTCCTAAGGGGAGGGTCACACGTTCGATTCGTGTCGGGGGCACCAATTTTTAGTATCTTATCCTCTCATATCTTATCAAATACATTGATTTTATTAAATAAATATCAATTTCATTCCCTTAGATAGATTGTTAAGATAACTAGGCTACCGCGCGTTTTTGCTTTCGAGATCTTCCCATCTTGCAATCGTGTTCAACAGATCTTCATCAAGTTCAGTCAGCTTAATTTGCAGAGCGGTGGCTTTTTCTAAGTCTGTTTTGTAGATTTCAGGATCAGCCAATGTCGTATTCATTGCGGCAATTTCAGTTTCAATTTTCTCGATTTTTGCTGGCAGTTCTGTAAGCTCAAGTTGCTCTTTGTAGCTTAATTTTGCTTTAGCTGGCTTCGTGTTAGCTTCAGGAGGTTTTTGCTCGCTGACCTTCACTTTTGGTGTGTTGCTGATGGCGCTTGCTCTTTGCTCGGTAAAGCGAAGCCAATCATCGTAGCCACCACCAAACTCGGTGAGTTGGCCGTTGCCTTCAAAGGCAATCACTTGTGTGACCGTATTCTCTAAAAATGCGCGGTCATGGCTTACTAAGAATAGGGTGCCAGAAAAGTCTTGCAATAGGCTTTCTAATAATTCCAATGTATCGATGTCTAGATCGTTGGTAGGCTCATCTAATACCAAGACATTTGAGGGGCGAGCAAATAAGCGCGCAAGTAACAAGCGGTTACGTTCGCCACCAGAAAGCGATTTCACAGGCGAGCGTGAACGTTGCGGCGGAAATAAGAAGTCTTCTAAATAGCTGATGACGTGCTTGCGTTCGTTGCCGATTTCCACAAAGTCTGAACCGGGGCTGATGGTGTCTGCTAGCGTGGCTTCTTCATCTAATTGTTCGCGCATTTGGTCGAAGTAGGCGACATTCATATTCGTGCCACGTTGAATTGTGCCTGAATCCGCCTCTTCTTCACCTAATATGAGTTTTAGGAGCGTGGTTTTGCCGATGCCGTTAGGGCCAAGTAAACCGATTCGATCGCCACGCATGATGCGTGTAGTGAAGCCTTTGATGAGGGTTCGGTCGCCATAGGCTTTAATCACGTTATCAAGCTCAGCGACCAGCTTGCCTGAGCGTTCGCCAGCATCTAGTGACAGTTTAACGTTACCTTGACGTTCTCGTCTGGCGGCCCGTTCTAAACGAAGTTTTTCTAATTGGCGAACGCGACCTTCGTTGCGAACGCGGCGTGCTTTAATGCCTTGGCGTATCCAAACCTCTTCTTGAGCGAGGACTTTATCGAATTTAGCGGCATGGGTCGCTTCAACTGCCAGCAATTCTTCTTTTTTGACGAGATAGTTCTCATAATTGCCCACAAAATCCGTTAAATTGCCGCGATCTAATTCCACAATGCGTGTTGCGAGTCGATTGAGAAATCGTCTGTCATGGGTGATAAATAACACGCCACCATTAAAGTTGAGTAGTAACTCCTCTAGCCATTGAATCGCTTCTAAATCTAAATGGTTGGTTGGTTCATCTAATAGCAATACCTCAGGGTCAGCCACTAGAGCGCGTCCTAGGGCAACACGTTTTCGCCATCCACCCGAGAGAGATGCAATGGGCGTGTCAGGGTTCAAACTT
>CAMCTR010000078.1 GCA_945878605.1 Candidatus Methylopumilus universalis
CCGCCACATATAAGTCTTTGCCCACAATCGCTAAGCCTTTCGGGTCATCTAATCCTTGTGCAAATACTTTGACTTCACCGTTTTTATCCACCACAGTAATTTGGCCGTCGCCATCCTTACCAAATTCGCCAATTTCTGAAACAAACACGCGACCATCTTTTGCGGCAATGGCTGATTCAGGCATTTTTAGGCCTGTGATTTTTTTGGTTTCGTGGGCCTGAGCAGTCATAGAAACCACCGTGACCAATGCTAGTAATAATTTAGAAATACGCATAAAAACTCCCTATAAAATTGGTACTATTGAATTGACATGAATTTAATTTTTGACTCAGGCAACATACTGGCTGTTGCACAAGGCGATGAGAATGACGGCGCTTTAAGCGCCGCTTGAAATTTTGCATCGGCTTTCATTTTGCCTGCAACTACTAGCATCGCTGAATGATAAACTGCGCTGAGCGTCATGTCTGTTTTTACATCAAAAAAAGCCTGCTTAGCCACTTCACCCACATAGCTCGCTATGGGCTTACCATCGGCCGTATAAGTGACGGCAGTGACTTTGCCGTAAAAAGTGCGCATTTGTGGGTTGTAAAACATACTAGGACGCAGCCACACCAGCACTTTTGATTCGTTGGGTTTTGCATCACACATTTCAACGCCGCCAAACTCAGCACCTAATACATCAAGCGCAGCAGTCTCTAGCATTGGGCCTTGGCTAATCCAGTAGCCTTGGGAGTAATTTCTCAGCCTAATTGGGTGGTCGTAGTCTTGCGCTTGAATATAAACAGCGACAGAGGTTGGAACGACTTCATGTGCCGAAGCCATGCTGCTAAGCATTAAAAAGATGACTGCTGATAAGGCTTTTTTGAAATTTATCATGATATTTCTCAACAATACTTTCTCTGTAATTAAACGCAATAAAAACTTAAGTGAGCACATCTGACCAAATGTTTTTTGCCCAAGCTTGGGCGTAATTACCTTCAAGCTCTGATGGTTTGTCAGACACCCCGCCACCCTCAGCTGGCACCATCATTTTCTTATTAGCATCATATCGGTAAACGTTTGCCACGTGCATCGCCATTTTATCCGATACGTAGCTATAACAAGTATTGGCAAATACAGGCAACGTATCAGGCGCTTGATCACTCAAGAGGGCAACAATAGCATTAGCGCAAACACGCGCTTGCGAAGTTGCCATGTGCGCTGATTTCGGCAGTGCCGCAGAAACGGAGTCACCAATAATATGTACATTAGGTACGATTTTAGATTCATACGTTAAAAAATCAACCTCACACCATCGCTTATCCACTGAGGCCGCACCAACAATCTGAGCGATTTTGCCAGCGCGTTGCGGCGGAATCACATTCAGCACATTGGCTTGCACTGACTCAAATTCTGTTTTGACATTTTTAGTAGCGACATCCACAGCCAACACGCTGCTATTGGGGCGGTAATCAATCATGCCAGCGTACATCTCAGCCCAGGCTTTAGTGAATAGGCTTTTTTTAGAGATAATTTCAGCATTAGCATCAAGCACAATAATTTTAGAATTTGGCTTGTGATTTTTTAAGTAAAAGGCCACTTGGCAAACCCGTTCGTAAGGCCCTGGTGGGCAACGGTAAGGCGCTTTAGGAATGCTCATGACAAACACGCCACCGTCTTTCATGCTCTCAAGCTGTTTGCGCAAATTCACCGTTTGCGCGCCCGCTTTCCAAGCATGTGGCACAACTTCTTGCGCCTCCGGGCTTTGCAACATGGGCAATTGCTCAAACATAAAATCAATACCCGGCGCGATGACCAGCCTATCGTAAGCAAGCTCACCCTGCTTCATTTTAACCACGCGTGAGGCGACATCGATCGCCACCACTTCATCATTGACCCACTGAATTCCATGATTGCTTTTGAGCAAATCGTAGCCAAAAGTGAGATCGTTAATATCTTTATTACCACCCAACACCAAGTTACTTAAAGGGCATGAAACAAACTGGCTACGCGGCTCAACCACGATGACATCTAAGCCACCATTACTCCAGGTACGCAGATATTTAGCTGCTGTGGCGCCTGCATAGCCGCCGCCTATGACCACCACACGGCCTTTGGCTTGCGTTGCAGCTTTGGAAAGCATAGGCAAAGAAAACAGTGCTTTTGATGCAGCGATTTTTAGAAAGTCGCGTCTATCGATCGCCATATTATTCAGCCAATCGTTGATTTGGCGGGATTAAGGCGGTGACACGTTTTTGCTGCGCAAAGTAAATGGCTAAATCGTTAATCTCTTCAACCGTGAGACCCTTAGCGTGCCTTTGCATGACCGTTGCGCTGCGACTACCGTTTCTAAATGCCATCATCTGCAATACAAAATGCGAGGCGTCTAAACCAGCAAGCACAGAGCTGCCACCAACGCTATTGCCTTGACTGCCATGACAAGCCCCGCACGATGCGGCCAATGTTTGAATATGTGGGGTGGTGGCTATGCTTTTATTCGAATAAGCATCCGCATAAGCGTTTAGGCTAAACACAAAAAAACCCACAGACACCAAAAGGGATTTGTGGGTTTTTTTGATCATGTTTAATTGAACCTTCATGAGTTCATATTAAAGCATTCAGGTACATTTGTAAGGCTAAATTAAAAGCATTTCTCTTCTTTACAGCCGTCATCATTAGCACCTAAAGATAAAAGTAAGTCGACCATTGTGGTATTACCTGTATCACGGACTGCGCGAACAATTGATACATCGCCTTTAAGCTTTAAGTTCCAATCAGCGCCTTTTGAAGAAAGGTATTTCACCACTTCAGTATAGCCATCGAAAGCAGCCATTTGGCCAGCAGACATTTTAGTCATTGGGTGAACATAATTCACCTCAGCACCGCGCTCAACCAAAAGCTTCACAACCTTCAATTGGTTTTTGTTCGCTGAAATTTGTAATGCAGACCATGCAAAAAATTTCTCATTTACATCAGTACCAGAATCAAGATATTTTTTCACTTTTTTAACATTACCATCACGCAATGCTTCGGTGTAATCAACTTGCTGTTCACCTTCCATTGCGAGTGCTGCAACAGGTAAAAGTAAGATTACTGCTAACAATAAGGCTTTAATCATCTTCATGTATTTCTCTCCGTGATATTTGTTTTAATTAATAAACTTTCTTGCATTTCTAAACATACGTATCCAAGCACCGTCTTCGCCCCAAGCATCTGGATGCCAAGAATTTTGCACAGTACGGAAAACACGTTCTGGGTGTGGCATCATAATACTAAAACGCCCATCATGAGTAGTTAAACCAGCAATCCCTTGCGGTGATCCATTTGGGTTAAACGGATACAATTCAGTTGGCTTTCCAGCGTGATCTACAAACTTGATACTCACTAATTTATCTGCAACAATTCTATTGACCGCAGATTCTGAAGAAAATTCCGCAAAACCTTCACCATGTGCAACGGCAATCGGCATGCGGCTTCCAGCCATGCCTGCAAAGAACAGGGATGGTGATTCTTGCACTTCCACCATCGAAAAACGCGCTTCAAACTGTTCTGATTTATTACGCACAAAATGCGGCCATTGCTGCGCGCCAGGAATAATACTGTTTAAGTTACTCATCATTTGGCAACCGTTACAGATGCCCAATGAGAAAGAGTCTTTGCGCTCAAAGAACGCTGAAAATTCATCTCTAGCCCTTGAGTTAAACAAGATAGATTTCGCCCAACCTTCACCCGCACCTAATACGTCACCATAAGAGAAGCCACCGCAAGCCACGAAGCCAGCAAAGTCCTTTAAGCTCACACGTCCGCTAATAATGTCGCTCATATGCACGTCGTAAGTTGCAAAGCCTGCGCGGTCAAAAGCTGCCGCCATTTCAGTTTGGCCGTTGACCCCTTGCTCACGCAAAATCGCCATTTTTGGACGAGCACCAGTGGCAATGAAAGGTGCGGCAATATTGTCACTAGGGTCGAATGTTAATTTTGCATGCAAGCCAGCATCTGCTTTATCCAAGATACGATCGTATTCTTGTTGCGCACACGCTGGGTTATCACGCATTTTTTGCATTTGGTAAGTAGTTTCAGACCAAGCACGATGCAAGTCAACACGAGAAGCTTCAAATAGAGCTTTACCCGCTTGGTTAAACGCAATGCTTTCCCCCGCTGTCACTTCGCCAATCACTTGCACACAATTCGGCATTGCTTGTTTTAAGCTTGCGGTAATCGTACCGGCATCCGCAGCGCGAACTTGAATAACTGCGCCTAACTCTTCATTATAAAGCGCGCTTGCCACGTCACCAGCTAGGCCATCAAGATTAATATTTAGACCGCAATGTCCTGCAAACGCCATTTCAACAAGGCTAGAGAATAAACCGCCATCAGAGCGGTCATGATAGGCCAGCAATTTGCCATCTGCATTTAGGCTTTGAATTACGTCGAAGAAACTTTTCAAACGCGCCGCATCATCCACATCAGGGGCTTGATTACCCACCGCACCATAAACTTGCGCCAAAGCTGAACCGCCCATGCGGTTTTTACCTGCGCCCAAATCAATCAAAATCAAGTGGGTATCGCCAAGGTCTGTTCTTAATTGAGGCGTGAGTGTTTTACGTGCATCTGACGTAGCAGCAAAAGCGGTGACTACCAATGAAATTGGGGATGTCACGGCTTTTTTCTCGCCCCCATCGTCCCACACTGTCTTCATCGACATCGAGTCTTTACCAACAGGAATGCTAATGCCTAGAGCAGGACAAAGCGCCATACCAACGGCTTTAACCGTATCGAACAAAGCGGCATCTTCACCCGGATGTCCAGCTGGCGCCATCCAGTTTGCAGACAGTTTCAAATCGCTAATGTCGTTAATTAAACTGGCGGCGATATTGGTGATTGACTCGCCAATCGCCATGCGGCCAGACGCAGGGCCATCAATCAATGCCAACGGTGCTTTTTCACCAATCGCGAAGGCTTCACCTTGGTAAGTTTGATAGCCGGCAAGCGTTACCGCCACGTCAGCCACAGGGACTTGCCAAGGGCCAACCATTTGGTCGCGTGCGACCAAGCCAGTCACAGAGCGGTCGCCAATCGTAATAAGGAATGATTTATCCGCAACACCAGGTAGGCGTAGCACGCGATTTGCAGCATCATTTAGATCAATTTTTGACGTATCAAACGCTGGCAAAGAGAGAGTTGCATGCTTTACATCGCGTAACATTTTTGGTGGCTTGCCAAGCAATACAGATAAATCCATATCCACAGGCTGGTTGCCAAAATGACTATCAGCCACGATTAAATGACGTTCTACAGTGGCTTCACCGACAACGGCAAAAGGACAGCGCTCGCGCTCACAGATTTCAGCAAACAAAGCCAAGCTTTCTTTAGAAACTGCCATCACATAACGCTCTTGCGCTTCGTTACTCCAAAGCTCACGTGGTGACATGCCAGGTTCTTCGTTGTGCACATCGCGCAATTGGAATACAGCGCCGACGCCGGCATCATTGACTAACTCAGGAAACGCATTTGAAATACCGCCCGCGCCCACGTCATGAATACTTAAAATTGGGTTCTTGTCGCCCAACTGCCAGCAACGGTCAATCACCTCTTGTGCGCGACGTTCTAATTCTGGATTGCCACGTTGCACTGAATCAAAGTCCAAATTCTCAGCGTTTGAGCCTGTGTCCATACTTGAAGCGGCACCACCACCCAAACCAATCAACATTGCTGGGCCGCCCAATTGAATGAGACATGCGCCTGCTGGAATTGGGTTCTTTTTGGAGTGCTTTGCAGAAATATTGCCCACACCACCCGCCAACATAATTGGCTTGTGATAACCGCGCATTTCACCAGCAGCTTCTAGTTCAAAAGTACGAAAATAACCCGCAATATTTGGTCGACCAAACTCATTGTTATACGCCGCGCCACCAAGCGGACCGTCAATCATAATTTGCAAAGGTGAAGCTGTGCGTGAAGGCTTACCGTAAGTGCCTTCCCAAGGCTGTTCAAAACCAGGAATATTCAAATTAGAAACCGAAAAACCTGTCAAGCCTGCTTTTGGTTTGGAGCCGCTACCGGTTGCGCCTTCGTCGCGAATCTCGCCGCCAGCACCTGTTGCAGCCCCTGCAAAAGGTGAAATAGCCGTGGGGTGATTATGCGTTTCTACTTTCATCAAGTAATGCATTTCTTCTTCGATGAAGTCATAAGCGCCAGCCGCTTGCGGGTAAAAGCGCTTAGTTTTTTGTCCAGCAGAGCCTGCCACAATAGAGGCATTGTCTGAGTAAGCAACGACCGTGCTACCGGGATTTAATTTGTGTGTATTACGAATCATGCCGAACAATGAATGTGCTTGCT
>CAMCTR010000079.1 GCA_945878605.1 Candidatus Methylopumilus universalis
CGCCCACTTACAATTTGTTTCCTGAGCTAGCTACATTTCGCAGTGAAATGTTAAATATTTCAGAAATACACACAATTTACTTCGAAGAATGTGGCAATCCTGAGGGATATCCCGTTGTTTTTTTACATGGTGGACCGGGCAGTGGCTGCAACCCTACGCAACGGCGCTTCTTTGACTCAAGTTTCTATCGGATTATTCTTTTAGACCAGCGCGGCTGCGGGCGAAGCACGCCGCAAGGTTGCATTGATGACAATACAATCGATGCACTTGTGAGCGACATTGAAACGCTCAAGCTTCATTTAAATATTAAAGAGTGGCTAGTGTTTGGTGGCTCATGGGGCAGCACATTAGCACTTGCTTATGCGATTGCATATCCAATTTCAGTCACTGGCTTAATTTTGCGCGGCATATTTTTGAGCAGACAGAGTGAACTTGATTGGTTTTTAGGAGAAGTGAAACACTTTTATCCTGACTGCTGGGAGAAACTCCTATCATTTATTCCTGAAAGTGAACGGTCAAATCCCCTTAAGGCTTATTCGGGAAGAGTATTTTCTGAAGACATTGCAATAGCTGGCCCAGCTGCTACTGAATGGAATGCTTATGAAAGCAGCATCATGTCTTTATTATCTCGCACCTCATCGGCACCAAATACTACGCCTGTTGATATCGAGGTTGCGCGCGCCAGAGTGCAAATTCATTTCATATTAAATGAATGCTTTGTGGGTCATCGCGACTTACTTGCTGAAGCAAAAGCGTTATCAGCGATTCCAACCACGATTATTCAAGGCCGTTACGATATGGTTTGCCCACCCATTAGTGCTTGGGAATTAAAAAATGCCATGCCGCATGCTAAATTCCTAATGATTGCAGATGCAGGACATTCCGCTATGGAAGCTGGCGTCACTTCAGCATTGGTAGAGGCCACCGAAGCTTTTAGAATAAGCCATCAATAACAAACATTATATAGAGTATTTATTTTGACGATTCACGTTAAGACCACCAACAGCTTTAGCGCACACCCTGCAATTGCAATGCCAAAAGCGCATATGGCGAAACATCACTACGACACACCGCTATTTGTGATGCGCGAAACATTGAGCGCGTTTAAGTTGCACAATGGCTGGGGGCTTTCCGCCTCACTTTCGTTTTATGCGATGTTTGCCATCATTCCAATGGCGCTCTTGATGTTTTTCTTTTTGTCGCATTTGGTATTTTCTTCGCATACCGCTGTCGTTAATCTGGCCAGCATCACCAGCAGCTTAGAGCCAAAACTCAGCCGAAGAATCATGCTTGAGATTCACAAGGTAGCGTCACACAAAACTGCGTGGAGCACCTTGAGTACGATTGCGCTATTTTGGTTTGCAATTCCGCTTGCGGGGACCTTGCGGTCCGCTTTCCAAACTATTTTTGGCATCACCGAGCATCCATCATTTATCCGCAAATCTGTTCAGGACATCTTATCGGTCATCGGTATTTTGTTGATGTTCTTTATGTTTACCTTTTTCGACCTATTGCTTGAAAAGGCTTCACAGTTACTTGGCTTATCCATTGGTCATTCGAGCGTATTTGATAGCGCGGGCACTTTACTGACGATTACCGCCCTGCTTACCTTGTTTTATCGTGCCTTCTTGTCAACCAGCGCTTCAGTAAGAACTATTATTACTGGCTCGATAATCACTGCCATCCTATGGATGGCGATGCGGCCATTATTTAGTGAAATTCTCTCGCTGAATCATACTTACGGCGCTGTGTTTGGAGGGATGAAGAACGTGTTCATATCACTGGCCTGGCTTTATTACACATTCGCAATCTTTCTATTAGGCACTGAGCTAATCTCCACGCTTAAAAAACGTGACACGCTTTTATTGAGAGGCTTGTTTAATGAATCCATCAGAAAGAACCCTAACTTCATTACTAAAGTGATGTCGCGCCACGGTTGCATTTACCAAGACGGCGAAGTGGTCTTCAATATTGGTGACGAAGGCCATGACTTATATTACATTGCGTATGGAAAAGTTAAGCTAGTCTATGAAAACAGATTGGTACGGCACTTAACGGCAGGCGACTTTTTTGGAGAAATGGCGATTTTAGGAGATGGCGTGCGGATTGCTGATGCAGTTGTAGACTCAGATTTTTGCGATATTATCGTAATCAATGCGAACAATATCCAAACGCTTATTCTGAACGAGCCTAAAGTTGCCATGCGCTTTTTGAAGCACATGGCGCTACAATTAAAGAACAGTCAACAAACTCAACCGTAATTTAGACTTCAATCATGGCCACCCAATCAAATAAACAACCTAGCCAGCAAGAAATTCAACCAGTACTTAATGTGCTTAATGCAGGGCAGCTCGCCAATGCAGCCAATATGGCAAAGTCTTTACTGACGCAATATCCAAACACCTTTATTTTGCACAATGTTTTAGGCATTGCATTAGATGGCCTTGGCCAATATGAAGGCGCCATCAATAGCTATCGCAATGCGCTTAAATTACAACCTAACATGCCTGATTTACATTTCAATCTTGGGATTGCGCTCAGCAATTTAGGCCAATTCACAGAAGCCGCCGCCAGCTACCGCAAAGCAATTGCTTTGCAACCTAAATTCTTTGAGGCTTATGGCAACCTCGGCACATTACTGCAAAAACAAGGCAAGCTAGAAGAGGCTGTGGCTAGTTACCGCAAAGCCCTTTCTATTAACGAAGACCCACGCGGGCACTTTAATCTTGGCACAGCCCTGCGCGACCAAGGCAAACTAGACGAAGCAATCAAGCACTATCGACAAGCGATTGCCCTATTTCCCAATTACGCAGATGCTCATAGCAACTTGGGCGAAACCTTGCGTGACCAAGGTAATATACAAGAAGCGATTACCAGCTATCAAAACGCATTAACGCTTAATCCCAACCATCCTAGCGCCAATTACAACATGGCTGAGTTTTTGTATCTCGCCAAACGCTTTGATGAAGCAATTCCACATTTTGAACGTAGCCAACTCGATGACTGGCTTGAACGCAGCATGTATTGTTTATATAAAGCCGAACGTTTTGATGACTTTAAGAGAAAATTAGATGAAATCGTCAACGCTGGCAAGCATACCGCGCCCTTTCTTGCGACGCTATCCACGCACTATACTGTCAATTTTGGGGTTGAAAATCCCTATAATTTTTGCAAAAACGGTTTTGATTTTGTTTATAACGCGGCGATTCCTGAGCTTTCACAAGCCGATAGCCCACTCTTAAAGGCTTTGCTCAACGATATTCACAATGCGGAGATTGCGGAACGCGTGCAAGGCATGCTTCATAACGGCAAGCAGTCCGCAGGCAATTTGTTTAAGCGCCCAGAGGCTTCATTTAGGACGCTGGGCGAATTGGTCAAAAAAGAATTTATGAACTACAAAAATAAATTCGCTGGCGCAGATTGCGAGCTGATTAAATCATTCCCAGAAGAGTTTGAATTTACCAGCTCTTGGTATGTAAAAATGCGCCAAGGCGGGCATTTAGATGCTCATATTCATGAAATTGGCTGGATTAGCGGGGCGGTTTATCTTGCGATGCCCTCAGATAAAAAGTCTCCAGAAGAAGGCGCTTTTGAATACGGTATCCATGGTGACGATTATCCGCAAAAACACGGCAACTTTCCTGTGGGCACGGTTGTTCCTAATGTGGGCGAGATTGTTTTATTCCCATCTTCGCTCTTCCACAGAACGATTCCTTTCACCTCTAGCGAGGAGCGTATTTGCATCGCCTTTGATTTGAAGCCTAGCGTGGGATCAAGCGCGCGTAGTAACTACTAATTAGCTCAAATTAGCCGCAAGCCTTACTTCGCTGAAAAAGACATGGTTAGTTAATCTATCTGCGATCAACTGGTTTGCATTAGTGATGGCGGCCTTAGTTTTAAGCGCGTCGTAAGGCATTAAAACATCCGCTTCTACCTTGCCAGCCAAATAGTGAAAAGTAACTTGATCCGGTGCTGGCATTCCCTCCAAAACAGTTTCTAGCGACGCCAACAATGCCTCGCGACTTGGTGACGCCATCGGAACATCCTCGCCGAAGCCTGCATCATCCTCAGTATCCACATGGACTAAAACATCATTGACCGACTCATGTGTATCAATCACGCGCTTACGGGCCCTTTCGGCAATGCTATGTCCTTCAGACACGCTAATTTTTGAATCCACCAAAATATGCGCATCCACCAAAACGCGATGCGCCATTTTTCTTGTTCTTAACTCATGAACATTTTGAACCCCTTGCGTATCCATGAGTGTTTGACGAATACTCGCGACTTCTTCAAATGAGAGTCCAGCATCAATCAATTCTTGGAAAGCTTCCCAAACAAAGACCAAGCCCATGCGCACAATCATAAAGCCCACTAAAATAGCGGCGATCGAATCCGCATAGATAAAACCCATCATATTTGCAGCAATACCAACGGCAACCACCAACGAAGATGCAGCATCAGACCTTGCATGCCATGCATTGGCAATTAACAAAGGCGACCTTAATTGCTCCCCAACGTTAAGCATATAACGGAACAATCCTTCTTTAGCAATCAAGGCCAAGCCAGCCGTCCACAAAGCTAAAGAGGACACGGGCGGCAAATCACCGATATTTTCTAACTTAATAGCGGCGCCGTAGATAATGCCAACGCCAGTCAGGACTAAAATTGCACCCAACACTAAAGACGCTGCCGTCTCAATACGACCGTGCCCATACGGATGGTCATCATCAGCCGGGGTCTTACTGTGATAACCAGCGATTAATACCAAAAAGTCAGAAATTAAATCCGAAAGCGAATGCACGCCATCAGCGATTAAAGATTGGGAGTGTGAAAATATACCGGCAACCACTTGCGCAATCGTAAGGGCAATATTCACAAATACACTGGTCCATGTGCATCGTTTTGAAAGTGCGTAGCGGCGAGGATCATCAAACGACATTTGATGCGAGTGGTTATGCTTATGTTGGCTCATCAATCAAGCGCCTTAGAGTTAACTCAATAAACCAATATTAACAGTCTATAACAGCGCCGTCTTTATTCATGCATTAGTTTTTATCATCTATACTTCTAGAGATAATTCAGCTTTGTTCGCTCAAGACTACTTAATGAAAGCTTAGAGGATCGCATTGCAAAACATTACGCACAATACCGTCAGACAAATTTTATTTGCACTTTTCGTGGTCATTATTTGCATTGGCGTCTGGGTAGTTCTTGCGCCTTTTTTCACCGCGATTGCTTGGGCTTGTATTCTTGCCTATGTAAGCTGGCCTCTCTACATTTGGCTATTAAATAAATTTGGCAAAAAAGACACGATCGCATCCTTACTCATGACGACTGTCATGGCGGCCGCAGTGATTACACCTATTTTATGGTTATTTTGGGTTTTAAAAGCCGAACTCAGTATCGCCACCTCCATATTCACTGTCAAATTAGCTAATGGCTGGATTGTTCTGCCTAAGTTTATCGCTGAGCTTCCTTTCGTTGGCACGGATATCAACGCTTGGCTTACAAAAGTATTAGCGAATCCAATAGAGTTTAAAAACGAAGCGCATGCCATTCTGATGAATGCTGACCAAAAGTTTATCGGCATCATTGGAGGCATCAGCCGCAATCTTGCTACGATGGGATTTGCTTTGTTGACGCTATTTTTCGCCTACAAAGGAGGCTTAAAATTTATGACGCAATCAGAGCAAGTTTTAGAGTCTCTGCTTGGCATTCGCGCCAGAAGCTACTTTCAAGCCGCAGGCGATGCAACCCGCGGGGTGATTTATGGCATCGTGTTAACTGCCATCGCACAAGGCGCATGCGCTGGCATAGGCTATTGGATTGTAGGGCTAGATGCCCCCATTATGCTTGCAGCAATCACCACGCTATTCGCCATGTTACCGTTCGCGACCCCTTTTGTTTGGGGTGGTATCGGGCTATGGCTTATATTAACGGGCAACACGCTTGCTGGCGTACAGCTATTACTCTGGGGAGCATTGGTCGTGTCCTGGATTGATAATATTATCAGACCCATCATTTTGGCTAAAAGCGTCAAGATTCCATTTTTGTTGGCATTCTTTGGGGTGATTGGCGGCGTATCAGCTTTTGGCTTTATCGGCCTATTCTTAGGGCCTGTAATTTTAGCAATTGCATTTGCAGTTTGGCAGGAGTGGCTAGAAAGCCATCCTGATAGACATCCGCATTAGTACCAGCCTTAAACCATGATAAGAAGCTTATCCACTAAGCAAGCATAAAAAGGACCCAGAGATTAAAACCTCTAGTTCTTTTTTATTGGTGGCATTAAATAAGCATCG
>CAMCTR010000080.1 GCA_945878605.1 Candidatus Methylopumilus universalis
TGTGGAGCAAAGACGGGGTTTTTGATAGAATCTAGTACCTCATCAAACTGTTAAAAAGTATATCACAATGGCTATATCGCGCGCTTTATCAATTCGTTTACTGCTATTACTACCACTGATCTACTCATGCTTTGCAAATGCTGACGACCTCAAAGACATTGCCCAACAAGCAAGCCAAGGTCAGCAATCTGCAGCTATGGATCGCATTAACAACCATATCAACACCAATCCAAACGATGTTCAAGCGCTTTTTATGCGCGGGGTGATGCTTGCGGAACAAGGCAAAAAAGACGAGGCAACCAAAGCCTTTGCTGACATTACTCAGCGCTTTCCAGCCTTACCTGAGCCATATAACAATCTAGCAGTGCTTTATGCTGATCAAGGTCAGTTTGATAAAGCGAAGCATGCCCTAGAAAGTGCCATTAAAACGCATCCGAGTTATGCAACAGCACATGAAAACCTTGGTGATATTTACTCAAAAATGGCCTCAGAAGCCTATGGCAAGGCATTACAATTAGACACTGCTAACGCCCGAGCGCAAAACAAACTGCTTTTAATTAAAGATTTACTTACCGCAAGCGTTAAAACCAGTTTTGATGTTAACGCAAAGCCAGCCCAAATAAATACAACAACTTTACCAGTTACAACCGACTCAGCTTATGCTACAAAAGTTGCTGATACTTTAAAAAGCAATGATAAAAAAAATAATAGCAAACCCGAAACTAGCGTTAGCGACGCTAACCACTCACAGAGTGTTCTAAACGCAATTAATAAATGGGCAAATGCCTGGTCAGATAAAAAACTTGAAGCTTACTTCGATTTGTATGCGGATACATTCAAAACCCCTGAAGGTCAAAGCCGCAAAGATTGGGAAGCAACGCGCCGCGAGCGTATCAATAAGCCAGGGAAAATTGAGGTTTCAGTCTCAAACGTTAAAGTTCATTTAGACGACAATAACCATGCCAAGGCTAGCTTCAAACAAAGTTACCACTCTGGCAATCTGTCACAAAAAACCTCCAAAACCTTATTTTTAGTGTTAAGTAATGGCAAATGGCTCATCGAGCAAGAGAAGGCCAATCATTAATTTCCGCCCCATCGCTAGCATCATGAATTTCTTTAGTCATCACCCCAAGTTGAGATATAAGGTCTATACAGCCATTATCTTGAGCTTAGTGGTCGCATTACCTTGGAGTGCGACCGCATTAAATCGACCAGAACCAAACTTACTTCCAAAAGCAAGCATTCTAGCCTCAACCAAGACTGAAGATTTAATTGTTCAAAGCTTGATGGAAATTTCATCAGGTCAGATCGACGCAGCATTGGGTAGGCTAGATCAAGTGATTGCTACAACGCCAAACTTCAAACTTGCCCATCTAGTAAAGGGTGATTTATTGATGTCACGCGGCCAACAATTCCAAGCGTTTGGCAGTCCCAACCCAAGCTCCGAAGACGTTGCAGGCTACCGCGAAGAAGCACGTAAAAGAATCGAGCGATATTTAGCCAAAGATACTGACAGCCAGATTCCAGAACCGATCTGGCAACTTGATCGCTCACAAGCATTCATCTTTGTGGTTGATGCTGATAAGTCACGATTGTTTGTATATCGTAATGAAAATGGCACACCGCAATACACCGCTGACTTTTATGTCTCGATAGGCAAAAATGGTAGCGAAAAAAAATACGCTGGCGACAAGAGAACACCTCTTGGGGTTTACTTCACATCCCCTAAGCTCCCACAAAAATTGGCGGATATGTATGGTGACGCAGCTTACCCATTAAGCTACCCAAACGAATGGGACAGGCGTCAAGGAAAAACAGGCAGCGGTATTTGGCTTCACGGAACCCCTCACGACACATATAGCAGAGCCCCTCAGTCAAGTGACGGATGTGTAGTATTGTCTAATCAAGACTTAAATACACTCATGCCAATTTTGCAACAAGGCAATGTACCCATCATTGTAAGCAAAGGGATGGTCTGGCTTAAACCAAACCAAGTACCAAAAGACAAAAAGGCTTTATTAGAAAGCCTTGAATCATGGCGCAAAGATTGGGAGTCTCAAGAAACAGAGACTTATTTAGGCCACTACGCTGATGATTTTTCAAATGGTAACTTAGACTTTAATCACTGGGCTGAAGAAAAACGTCGGATTCAAGCAAGCAAACCCAAAGTGGACATCAAACTATCGAACTTAAGCGTACTTCGCTACCCTAACAATTCTTTGCCAATGGCCATCGTGACCTTCGACCAATCCTTTCGCAGCAATGCACTGGATAGCCAAATGCGTAAACGCCAATATTGGATTTTTGAAAACCAGCAATGGAAAATTATTTACGAGGGCGCCGCCTAAGGCGCCTTTATTAAAACTTTTTACTTAAATTGATAAGGAAATAACGTGGTTAAATTACAAACAAACTTTGGTGAAATTACAATTGATTTAGATGCAGAAAAAGCACCGATTACGGTTGCTAACTTTTTGAACTACGTTGAAAGCGGCTTTTACGCTAACACTATTTTTCATCGCGTCATTGATGGCTTTATGATTCAAGGTGGTGGCTTTACCCCTGAAATGTCGCAAAAGAACACCAATCCAACTATTAAGAATGAAGCTGATAACGGCTTGAAAAACCAAACATACACAATCGCAATGGCGAGGACACCTGCGCCTGATTCAGCAAGCAGCCAATTCTTTTTCAACATTGCTGATAATGACTTTTTAAACTTTACATCGCCAACCTCACAAGGTTGGGGTTACTGTGTATTTGGTATAGTGGTTGCTGGCACCGAAGTGATTGATAAAATTGCAAAAGTAAAAACAGGCAGCAAAAGCGGACATCAAGACGTTCCTGCTGAAAGTGTTATTATTCAAAGTGCTGAAGTTTGTTAAGCTAAAGCTTAACTAATTAACCCTTCACCTTTCATCAAAGCATTGAAATGAACAACATCGGAAATGAGTCAAGCTACAGCTTATTCATTTCCGATTTGCATTTATGCGCCTCGCGCCCAGCTATCACCTCAGCCTTCATCCAGTTTCTACAAAGTACCGCAAACAAAGCCGATCAGCTTTTTATTCTAGGCGACCTATTTGAGTATTGGGCTGGCGACGATGATTTAACGCATGTAGACCATGATGATATCGTCCAGGCATTAAAAATTGTTGCTGATGCTGGCACCCGAGTATTTTTAATGCATGGGAATCGTGATTTTTTAATTAGTGAGCAATTTGCAAAAGCAACCCACATTCACTTATTGCCAGACCCAAGCGAAATCTATCTCTTTGATCAACGCATACTCATTAGCCATGGCGATAAGCTCTGTACAGACGATACTCGTTACCAAGCATTTAGAGCGCAAGTTCGATCACCAGATTGGCAGGCGGAATTTTTATCTCACCCGCTCACGGTCAGAAAAGCGCAAATCGAAGCGTTGCGCTTACAAAGCGAGCAAGAAAAATCTAATAAATCACTCGCCATTATGGATGTGAATAGCGATGCGGTGAGTGTCCTGTTGCGCCAACATCAATATCCAGAAATCTTTATTCATGGCCATACTCACAGACCCAACACACATAATATTGAGATTGATGGGCATCCATGTCAGCGCATCGTGCTTGGTGATTGGTACGAGCAAGGATCGTGTTTGCGTTTCGATGAAAACGGCTTTTCTAGGCAAGAAGTGAAAATTTAATCAAACAGATTGCGAAGAGTGGGCAAGTAAAAATTAATAATAAAAAAGCCAAGCATTGCTTGGCTTTTTAGTTTTCGCTACTCAGACCTTATCGACTTACTTCAGTCGGCCTTGCTTCTGCCGCTAACTTATCCAATACGCCATTCACATATTTATGACCGTCAGTACCCCCATAAGACTTGGCAAGCTCTACGCCCTCATTAATCGCAACACGATAAGGGATGCTAACATCAAAAATCAACTCGTACGCTGAAATCAATAAAATCGCATGTTCAATGGGGCTAAGCTCAGCGATAGGTCTGTCTAGAAACTGTGCAATACGACTATCTAACTCAGGCATCTGCTCGAACACGCCTTCTAATAAACTTCTGAAGTAAGTTTCATCCGCACGAGCAAAATCAGCTTCATCTGCCATTTCACGGACAATTAAACGCAACTCTTTTGGACTTAATAAATATTGATACAAGCCTTTTAATGCAAGTTCGCGAGATTTACGGCGACTACCCGATGGCTTGACTGATTTACCAACACTTTGTTTTTGATTGTCGCTCATATTGCCTTAATTATATTGCTCTAAGTAAATTAACCATTTCAATGGCAACTTCAGCCGCTTCAGCACCTTTAACGTCAATACGTGCAAGCGCTTGTTCGTCGTTTTCTGTGGTTAAAATTGCATTGGCTACTGGAACGCCATATTGCAATTGCACTTCTGAAACACCACGTGCTGATTCATTAGACACTACTTCAAAATGGTAAGTCTCACCACGAATAATGGCACCTAAAGCGATCAATGCATCAAACTTCTCGCTGTTGGCCATCTCTTGCAACACCACTGGCGTTTCAAGCGCACCCGGCACAGTTGCCAAAGTAATATCATCAGCAGCAACACCTAACGCCAACAATTTAGCTTCACATGCTTTTAATAAGCCTTCGCCTACTTCACTATTAAAACGAGAAAGCACAATGCCGACTTTAAGACCTTTTCCATCCAAATTTTTTTCTATGGTATTCAAGAACAACTCCTTTTAGCTTTAATACTTAAAATAATGCGCAATGATACCACTAAGCGAGGCGCTCGCTAAAACGCGTCAGTTTGGCGAAGGAAAATAAGCGTCACAATTGTCATTAAACTGTCACAATAAATTCATATAGTATCTACAGTTTTGATAAAACAGCATATGAATGAGAGACTAGATTATGGCCGCAAATATTTTAATCGTTGAAGACGAACCCGCAATTCAAGAACTACTTGCGCTCAATCTCACGCAAGCTGGCCATAACCCAATTCGTGCCCTATCAGTTGAGCAAGCACAATTGTTGATGCGTGATGCTTTGCCAGATTTGATTATTTTAGATTGGATGTTGCCGGGGATGAGCGGTATCGAATTTGCTCGCAAACTCAAATCAGACGAACTCTCAAGAACCATTCCTATCATTATGCTCACCGCCCGTGGCGAAGAGTCTGACAAAATTCGCGGTCTGGAAGTAGGTGCAGATGATTACGTGACCAAACCTTTTAGCCCACGTGAACTCAATGCCCGCATTAAGGCAGTACTTCGTCGTCGCTCACCACAAATGACTGACGATCCAATTGAATCGCATGGCCTACGTTTAGACCCAACCACTCACCGTGTGACCGGTAATAATAAAACCATAGAACTCGGCCCAACAGAATTTAAGCTATTGCACTATTTAATGTCTAACCCAGAGCGCGTGCACTCACGCAGTCAAGTATTAGACCGCGTTTGGGGCGACCGCGTGTTTGTTGAAGACCGCACAGTAGATGTTCATATCCGCCGTTTACGTGTTGCGCTTGAACAGACCGGACATGAAGATTTAATTCAAACCGTGCGCGGAGTTGGCTACCGTTTTTCAGCGCAATAGCCCATAATACGCAAGCCTTCTTTTTCATGATTGAATAGCCTTGCAAGATATCCGCTGGAGAGCATTTTGGCTGATTTTTAGCCTCACTTTCACCTGCCTCATTGTATGGGCTGCGCAGGGCCCTGAAACTGCGCTTATCATCTTTTCTATCGGCATCTTGTTGTATCTTTTCCATCATTTATTTTGGCTAGATAAGCTTCTCGCTTGGTACAAAAAACCCGACCTTAACGCCATGCCATTAGGTCGTGGTGCGTGGGAAGATGTTTTTGCCACCATCTATCACGAGCAACGTCGCCATAACCGCAGCAAGATTCAGCTCAGTTCAGCATTAGATCGCTTTAGGCATGCCGCGAGCGCATTGCCTGATGGTGTAGTGCTGCTCGACGATGATAATAAAATTGAATGGTGTAACAAACCTGCCGAACAGCAATTAGGCTTGTCGCTCAAGCAGGATATTAGTCAGCCAATTTTTTACTTTGTCCGAAACACCGACTTCATTCAATATCTAAATCACCACATCGATACCGACCCTATTAAACTTAAGTCTTGGATTAAATCTGACGTCACCTTAGAAATCCAATTAGTCGCTTTTGGTAGCAATCAAAAATTACTGATTAGTCGCGATGTTAGTCAAATAGAAAAATTAGAGCATATGCGCCGAGACTTTATTGCCAACGTTTCGCACGAACTAAGAACTCCGCT
>CAMCTR010000081.1 GCA_945878605.1 Candidatus Methylopumilus universalis
TCGTTTTGTATTGCCTGCATCCGATGCTCTATTAATTGCCGGCGTCAAGAATACAAAGTGTAGGGCGAAAACTAAGCCGCAAAGGAAAGCGATGGGTTTTAGGTGTGGGGTGAAAGCCAACACGCCTGCAAGCTGCGATGCGACAAATAAGACAATATGGTAAACAGGAAAAATTTTTCTGACAAAGTTGCCAGCCACATCCTTCGTTAATGTGCTAAAAGTAATTGGCAGCACCACGAAGCTTAAAAACAGCATGATTCCTAATATGGATGCAGCAATCAGTAATGCGAACATAGCGTACCTTTCATCGTTTAAAAATCTATTATTTCGACACTTTAAAAGCGTTGATGGTTCATCAACAATAAAAAAAGGAGGCACAAGGCCTCCTGAAGACTCAAGATGTTAAATGAACCCTGATAACACTTAACATGGTTCGAGTGAATAACTTTGTCAGAACAAATCCACAAAAGTTCCTTAAAAGCTTTCCTATCCAAACTCAAACCCCTTAGTGGTAAAAAAATATTGAACCTAAGCTTAGTCCGGCAGACAAAATACGAGTAAATCAATTCAATTGTTAGGCTTTCCATGAAAAAAATATTCGCCGCAAGTCTGCTGATGCAAGTAGGCCTAGCGCAATTCACCCCAGCCTTTGCGCAGCCAAACATCGGTGAACTTTTACAACTCCATGAGTCGATTGTTCAGATTTCTGTTGAGCTAGAGAATGGCAATACTGGTTCTGGCACTGGCGTAGTGATTAGCAATGAATATGTCGTGACCAATTGTCATGTAATAGCCAATGGCAAGGGAGCGAACGTCGCGAAATATGGAGATGGGTATAAACCGATCTCATTCAAAGCAGACTGGAAGCACGATTTGTGCGCGTTAAAATTTGACGGGTTGCCGTTTAAACCTGTGCCGATGCGTGATACTGCGACACTTGAAATCGAAGAGGATGTGTTTAGCATTGGGTATCCTAATGGTAACAATGTGCCACAACCATCTTACGGCAGCATTAAAGCTAAATACCCCTTAGATGACAGTTTAATCATCCGCTCAGATGCGGCCTTTTCAATGGGTTCAAGCGGCGGTGCTTTGTTTGACCAGAAATTCAATTTAATTGGGATTACCAGCTTTAAAAGCCCAGGTCGAAAAGGTTACTTTTACAGTCTCCCTGTTGAGTGGATCAAAAAACTCATTGCATCCAACGATCAGTTCACATTACAAGCGGAAGGTTCCCCTTTTTGGGCGCTACCTTATGATCAGCAACCCTACTTTATGCAAGTGGTGATTCCATACCAAAATCAAGATTGGAACAGCCTCCATGCGGTGGCAGAGAAATGGACAAAAAATGAACCCAAAGTGGCTGATGCTTGGTATTTTTTAGCAGTGTCTGATTGGGGTCTTAGCAATCACGCAAAAGCAAAAACAGAATTTGAAAAAGCTCTGAGCTTTAACCCGAAACATCTCGATGTATTTTTAAAGCAGTCTGAAATTGCCTTAAAAGAAGTGGATATTGAGCGCCTCAACCAACTAAAAGCTTCTATTGAAAAACTAGACAGCTACGCTTCTGAAGAGTTAGGTAAAAAAATAGCCACGCTTAAATTAAACAAAACTAATTAAGATTGATGGCGCCAGTAAATAGGCTGTTGCGGGATCTCGTTAAAGATCATCATGTGCTCGCGCCTTAAGTTCTCAATGGCCTCATCTTCTGAGATGTTTTGTTTGATGGCATTAGCATGCGCAAGTGGCGCGGCATAGGCTTGCCATGATGGATTTTCGATAAAGCCTTTATCCTTCATGCAGCGTCGCACCACATTCATTTTTCGCCCCTTAATCTCAAGCTTTTGAAATTCAACCACCGCAGACATATTCGCAACGGCATTGTCTGCAATCCCAGCACAATCATCCCCCGCCTTAGCGAGCAATGTTTTTTGGGGTGGATTAAGCGAATCTAATTGGTCGAGCACAAGCCAATGGACCATGACCGGAAGAGATAAGACTGCAAGCGCTAAGAAGAGTCTTTTTTTGGTCATATTAATGGCTCAGTTTTTTTAAATCATCCACAATTTCTTGAGAGTGTCTTGAGGTATCCACACTCAAATATACCTTTGCAATTTTGCCTTTTGGGTCAATCAAAAAAGTGTAACGCTTCGCGATTTTGATGACCAATAAATTGGCCAAGGCGCCATAAGACTCTGCAACCTTGCCATCCTCATCGGCGAGTAAAGGAAATGGCAGATGATATTTAGCGGCAAACTTAGCATGAGAGTCACTATCGTCGACACTAATACCAACCACCTTGGCCCCTAACTTTTCTAGCGTTATAAGATCATCTCGAAAACTGCAGGCTTCTTTTGTGCATCCAGGGGTGTCATCTTTTGGGTAAAAATAGAGCACGACCCACTGCCCAGAGAAGTCAGACAGCGATTTAGTCTTTCCTTGTTGATCAACCAACCTAAAGTCGGGTGCTGTATCCCCTAATTTTGGAACGCTAGCTGCTTCAGATCTCTGCGAAAACAAAAAAATCAACGCGATAATCGCCAGTAATAACAATAAAAATTTCATCATTGCGTCTCTCCAAAATCAATATCTCTTCTGTAATGGCAAGTATAGCCATCAGGAAACTTCATAATATATTTCTGATGTTTTTCTTCTGCGGGGTAAAAGGCCTTGAAGGGTGCAAGTTCTGTCACTACGGGCGCACCCCACTGTCCAGAGTCATTCACCTTCGCAATCACCTCTTTGGCCATTTCTTCTTGCTCGGCATCTGAGTAAAAAATGACTGATCGATACTGCGTTCCAATATCGTTGCCTTGTTGATTGAGCTTGGTAGGATTATGAATTCTAAAAAATTCAAACAGTAGTGTCCGCAAGGAAATTCGATCCACATCAAATTCCACCATCAGCGCTTCTGCATGACCCGTGGTGCCCGTTGTCACTTCTCTATAGGCCACATTAGCAATATGACCGCCTGAAAAGCCAACCTGTGTTTGCGTAACGCCCGGAATCGCTCTAAAAAGCTCTTCCATACCCCAATAGCAACCGCCAGCTAAATAAATCGTTTGTATTTTTTTCATATTATATTTGAGTGTATTATTATTAAATTGTTCAATCGATAAAACCTTATTTAGTTTTTTAACTCCTATGCACAGTCAATATATCAAAGGCACTTCATGATTTTTTCAAAACTAGCTTTCCAGATGTCTGAGCGCGGCTTAATGCCAGATTTTATCATTCGCGCAGGCATAAGAAATCTTTGCAAGCAGCGTCTCAATGAAATATCTGCTGGCAATGCTGAGATTGCAAGCGAACTCAGAGCGAAATTTTTCCAAAGTATGAAGGTTGCCCAAATCGCTCCATTACCAGAAATGGCCAATGCGCAGCACTATGAAGTCCCTGCAGATTTTTTTAACTTCGCCCTTGGAAAGCATCGCAAGTATAGTAGTTGTTTTTGGCCTTGCGAAGTGAAAACCCTCGATGCGTCTGAAGCGGCAGCGCTAGAAGAAACTTGCCGTCATGCCGACCTCCAAAATGGTCATGCTATTTTAGAATTAGGCTGTGGATGGGGCTCTTTATCTCTGTGGATGGCAGAGCACTACCCTCAGAGTCAAATTACCTCTGTATCGAACTCTAATTCACAGCGAGAATTTATTTTGGCGGAAGCAGCAAGGCGCAAGCTAAGTAATTTAAATGTGATTACTTGCGATATGAATCACTTTGATAGTGACCAGACATTTGATCGCATCGTTTCAGTTGAGATGTTTGAACATATGCGTAACTATCAAGTATTGTTTGAAAAACTCAATCAATGGCTCAAACCACAGGGTAAGTTTTTTATGCACATCTTCTGTCATCGCGATGTGCCTTATGCGTTTGAAGTGCAAGGGGATGACGATTGGATGAGCCAGTTCTTCTTCTCGGGCGGCTTTATGCCAAGCGATGATACGCCGCTTCATTTTCAACAACACCTGAAAATTGCTAAGCAATGGCGCTGGGATGGCACGCATTATGAAAAAACTGCCAACGCTTGGTTAGAAAATATGGACAAGCATCGCGACGAAATCACGCCGATATTAGCGCGATGCTACGGCACAGATAATGTCCAAGTTTGGCGACAACGCTGGCGTATTTTCTTCATGGCCTGTGCAGAGCTCTTTGGCTTTGATGACGGCCAAGAGTGGTGGGTCGGTCACTACCTTTTCGAAAAAGGATAGTTTTACGCATGTTATTCAATATTCTAGGCTTTCAAATAGGTTGGTTTTCTTGTGTGCTTGGCAGTGCAAATCAGCTGCCTTGGCTCGGCGTCATTGTCTCTTGCCTCGTGCTTTTTGTGCATATCACCAGAGCGATGAATCCAGCTTTTGAATTTAAATTTTTAGCGATTGCGGCAATCATCGGCATTATTTTTGATGGTATTCCACAGAGCTTGGGTTGGATGAGCTTTAGCCAGGTATCGTTCTGGCCTGACGTCCTTCCGCCACCTTGGATGATCATGCTGTGGGCATTATTTGCCAGCACGATGAACATTAGCCTCAATTGGCTCAAGCACAAACAATTTCTCACGATATTGATTGGCGCAGTTGCAGGTCCGCTCTCTTATTGGAGCGGCGCTCGCCTGGGCGCGCTTGAACTGACTAACCCGAGCGCTGCCATCATTTATTTGAGCATTGGATGGGGATTCATTGTCCCCGTTTTATTCAAAATCGCGGCTTCAAAAGACGACTAAGCTTTTCTAAACCACCCTCTCAAATAAATACTTAAAGAGACAAGATCAATGCAAATCTACTTCATGACGTTATTGCCGATGCTAGTCTTCGCTGGTATCGGTTGGTCGTTGAGCCTAAAGAGTAACAATGTCACTTTAGTTGACAGCTTGTGGGCCATGTTTTTCTTAATGGCAACAGCGATGACTTTTAGCTTACAAGCTGAGCCCAGTGATCGCGCTTATTTAATCTTACTTTTAGTGGGTATATGGTCAATTCGCCTATCCACCTATCTGCATCTTCGCAATCACAACAAAGCAGAAGATTTGAGATATCAAGCCATCAGGGCAAGAAACGAACCTCACTTTAAATATAAAAGCATTTACCTGGTGTTTATATTGCAGGCGTTTTTAGCTTGGTTTATTTCATTACCCTTAAACCTAGCTAGTCAATCTAGCAGTGCGCTTAACACCTTGGATTGGATTGGTGTCAGCTTTTGGATACTTGGCATGGGTTTCCAAGTGATTGGCGACGCGCAACTTAGTCAATTTAAATCCAAACTCGACAACAAAGGCAAGGTCCTCAACACAGGCGTTTGGCGCTACACAAGGCACCCGAATTACTTTGGTGAGTCCTGTATTTGGTTAGGTTACGGTCTCATCGCCATGGCGGCCGGCGCTGGGTGGGGAATGATTTCATCCGTGTTCATGATTTATTTGCTCATTAAAGTCACGGGCGTGAAATTACTAGAAGCGGATATTGCAGAGCGTCGTCCCGGTTATAAAGACTATGCTCGGAAAACGAATGCTTTTTTACCTTGGTTTCCAAAGGGTGAGTAATGCGCGCACATCGTCATATGTATAAATTTCTTATCGGCTTCCTTATCTCGGCAACGCCTGTTATCGCTCAAGCCCAAAGTTGGAACTTTGATGTTTCAATGGACGGGAAATCTATCGGCACTCATCAGTTTATGCTTTCTGACAAAGAAAATAATCAACAAATATTAAAAAGTGAAGCTAAGTTTGATATTAAAATACTCTCTATCAGTTTTTTCAAATATCACCATCAAGCGAATGAGACTTGGGAAAACAATTGCCTAAAAAAATTAGAAGCAAAAACACAAGAAAATAATCAAACAACCATAGTGAAAGGCGTCCAAGAGAAAACGGCATTTAAAATCTCATCCCCAAGCGCATCAGAAATAAATGATGAGTGTGTGATGACTTTTGCTTATTGGAACCCAAAAATACTACAACAAAAAAAACTACTCAACCCACAGACAGGGGATTATTTGTCTGCCAATATTACCTCATTGGGAAAAGAGAATGTCTTGGTTAAGGGCCAAACTGTCAAAGCCGATCACTACAAGATTGATACGGCAAAATTCAAAATAGACATTTGGTATGGCGTTGATGATACGTGGCTTGCGCTTCAGTCATTAACAGAAGATGGACGTATTGATTATGTACTTAAATAAAAGGCGAATGTAAAAATGAAACAATCTATTTTAGCTTCTTTGTGTGCTTTTTTGACGGCATGCTCAAGTCTGCC
>CAMCTR010000082.1 GCA_945878605.1 Candidatus Methylopumilus universalis
CAAGCACTGGCCAATCTGCCTGCGAATAACAACTTTGCCTCTGCCAGCGCACTCTCCAATACCGCCGACGGCAGCATCAGCAGCTCATCCATCTTATCCACCAAAGAAACCGGCGAGCCTCAGCATGCTGACAACGCTGGCGGGCAATCGGTCTGGTGGACATGGACCGCGCCAGCAAACGGACAGCTCAGCATAGACACGCACGATAGCAATTATGACACCCTGCTGGCGGTTTACACCGGCACGACCCCTGATGCCCTAAGCCAAATGGCCGCTAACGACAATGATGGCTTTGGGGTGGGCAATAGCAGTGTGCTTCTGCAAGCCCAGGCTGGCCAAGAATATAAAATTGCGGTGGATGGGACTAACGGTGCCGCTGGCTTTGTGCAGCTCAATTGGCGCCTCAACCCCACTGCGAATGCCAATTTAAGCGTGACTATTAGCGGCCCTGATGCCATTACCCTTGGCGGGCAGCAACCCTACGTCATCACCGTGACGAATACCGGCCCACAAGCCGCAACAAACGTGACGGTCGCCACCACATTACCCACTGGTGCGGCATTTATGTCTAGCAACGCTAACTGCACTGCCAACAGTAATGTCGTGAACTGCCTACTCGGTACGCTGGGCGTCAATAGCACGGCATCACTGACGATACAAGTGCAGTGGGACAGCATCGGCAGCAACACCCAGCTTTCAGTAATTGCCAGTTCAGATGTGCCAGACGGCACTCAGGTCAATAATGCGGCATCCGTGTCAGTCGCCATGAGTGCTAGTGCAGAGATGGGGGACAGCCCAACGTTGCCTGAATGGGGAATGATCTTAATGATGGGGGTGATGATGCTCATCGGCCGCAAAGCGCAATTGAGATCGCTGAATATGTCTAAAAATATCTTTTCAAAAAATGTCAAGATCCAAAGCAAAGGCAAAACCATTCATGGCTAAGCCAATTCCAGGCGTCGACTACTGGCCAAATCAATCAGAATGGCCCAGCCAAAACAATACCAGTCAAGAAAACCTTAGCCCTGCGAGGGCAATGTTAAAGCAAGTGCTAATATTTATTTTATTATTTATCCTGATGCAAGCGGGCTGGCAAATGGTCCGCGATGATGCGATCGGGCACTTTATTCGCGGCACCATCACCATCAAACCTGCGGTGATGATGATTCATGTCCTGACCCCATCCGTTGCCGCAAGCGCACTCGGTAATCAAATTGTCGCGCCCGGTGGTGGTTTGGTGATCAAGATTGGCTGTGAGGGCGTGGAGGCTTTATTTATTTTAATCGCCGCCCTATTGAGCGTGGCAATGACCTGGCGCGCTAAATTGTTGAATATTCTCTTAGGGACGGGGCTAATTTACCTGGTCAATGAAGTCCGCATCTTAATTTTGTTTTACGCTTTTCGTGCAGATAAAGCCTTGTTTCAACTGCTACATGGCACCATTGCGCCGCTGACACTCATTGCTATTGCTGGGCTGTTTTACCATTATTGCTTGCTTAAACATCCGTCAATACAATTAAACGATCAAGACCAGACAGATACTGTCCTGAGCCCGCAGGGCAATCCAACGCATGATACGCAGCCGTAGCCTGCTATTTTTATTCCTTGGCATTAGCTTCGCAGCCCTCGCCCACTGCTACGGCCGATATTTAATGGAAGCGATGTTGCCGCTCTATCGCTTTAGCCTTAGCCATTTAGATAGTCGTATAGAGATTGCATCGCTTGGCATCATCGAACATCAAGGTCAGCAGTTTGTGCAATTCGAGGGAATAGTGAGCCGACCGTTTTTTATTGGCGAGCAATATTTTCTTAATCTAAGTACGCTCTTAAGCGGCACTCGTATTCCACTCGATTACGCCTTGCAACCCATGGTGATATTTTTGACCTTCGTCTTCGCTTGGCCAGCAGGCGAATCTGCAAGCCGAAACGCACTCCAGCCCGCAAAGAAAATCCGAACATATGTTGTTACATACGTTTATCGCATCTGCTGGGGGACGCCGTGGATATTGATTTTGATGCTACTCGATTTTCCCATGCAATTTATTTATATGCTGTGGGCTAGCATAGAAAAATCAGTGAATGCGGCTGGCGACGCACACGGCTTATTACTATTCTGGAGTGACTTTTTGAATGGCGGGGGGCTGATCATGCTAAGTATTGCGATTAGCATGATCGCCATTGCACTGAGTCGCCATCCCTTATTTAGCCAAGACGCAAGACGCATCGCCTAAGCGCTTAATGCAGTAACTCATCCTGCTTGATCGGGACGGGAATAAAAGGCAATCGACGTTCGATAAATAAGCTGTTGCCGGGAGACTTCTTGGCCTGTTTCTTAGCACTGGTGCAGGCTTCAGAAATTTGATGGTGTGAATTGAACATGCCGGGCGTGACTTTGACCGACGCAATCGACATGGTAAGGAGAGGATAAAAGTGCTTAATGCCTTTTCTATCCTCAGCCTCAATGCCACCGCGCAACCTATCCTCTTCTGAATATAGATGCGGGACACTCAGCGCAATATCGCTCAAGAAATCTTGGCAACGCTTTTCCCAATCCACACTTTGAAACAGCACAATAAAATCGTCACCCCCAATATGCCCAATAAAATCATACGAGCCGCAGGCCTTGCTGAGAAGCTTCGCAGTCAGTTGAATCACCTCATCCCCTTTTTGGAAACCATACATATCATTGTAGGGCTTAAAGTTATCCAAATCGAAGTAGCACACCACAAAGGAAGCTTTTGCCTGAATCAGGAGATCCATCTGATCACAAATAGGAATGTTGCCAGGCAATAATGTCAGCGGATTCGCATAACGTGCAGCATTGATTTGCATACTAGAGATGAGGCGCAACAGATCATGGCCATTACCCATGCCCACATATACGCCTGCCTCTACCACCATAAACCCTGATGACAAATGCCGAGGATCGTTATTTAAAATCAACTCACTCAATTCTTGAACGCTCATCTGATAATCAACAATGATGGCGTTGCCATCCATCATAGTTTCACAATACTTATCGCCTAACAACTCACGGCGGAAGGGGCGTGCATAATTATCGATCATGCGACTCCGATTAATCAAACCCAAAGGTTTTCCATCCTGCACCACAGGAATGGCATAGAGTTCGGGATTGGATTCAAAGCGCGCAAACACCTCGGCGTTAGTCGTTGAAGGACTCGCAGGCAACACATAGGTCAGCAGTTTAGTCACCGTAGCACTCGTTTGCAGAATATTCTCGCGGGGCAACTCCATGCGAAGTAAGGATTTAAGAACCTCCTGCTGCAAACTTTGTATTGGCGAAACTGCGGGCTCAGCGAGATAGTTACCATGCCCAAATCGAATCCCAATATCACGCAGCGCCATTAAGTCAGAATGGGCGTCAACCCCCTCAGCAATGACCTTTGCGCCAGCATGCAAGGCGACCTCATAAATGGATTTAGCGATCTCGAGCTTGACCTTGTCTTGATGGATATTAACAATAAATGCATGATCTAGCTGAACATAGTCAGGCTTGAGTGATGCCCATGCGCCTAATCCGGTAAACCCTTGATTCAGATTACAGAGTGCAATCTGGAAGCCCATGGCACGGTAATGGTCAATCGCTTGCTTCAATAATTGATCCTCTAGTGCACTTTCACTTTTGCTCAGCTTGATGACGACCTCACTGGGTGACAAACCAGACTCAGCTAAGTATTTGAGCGTTTCTCCAGTTTTCACTTCAGATTGCAATAACACATCTAAACTGACGTTGAGGAATACTTTACCGACCAGGCCTCGTTTTGCATAAGTCGCAAGCACAATCTGCCGAGATAAATACTCCCCCTCAAGGACAGAAGCGTTAACCTTTGCGGCGCGCGTGAGCTCAATCGGCCCTAAGCCTTCGAAAGCAATGACCTCACCTGTATTAAAATCGAATATCGGCTGAAACTTAGCCTCCAGAGCATTTTCGCGCACGAAGGCTTCCAAACCACGGGCTAATTTTTCCTTGGAATAAAGTTCAAATTCGTCGAGCGGCAGCGGGTTGGAATCAGATGGCACATAAAGTCCAGTGAAAGAAAAATTAACTCATTGTAATTTATTTATGTTTCAGCGCGATGACAATTCTGTCAGTCTTTTATAGGTATAAGATTAGTTATAGCGGGGGGGTCACATCCACCTGATGAAGTTGATGTCATGCATTACCAATGACTTCAAGGCTACTGAAGCCCTGTGGCCTTTTCTAGATCTATTTTGTCATTATAGTTTTGTAAGATATTCTCAAGTTCCACGCGTTTGAGTTGTGAAAACGGCTCATTTAATACAATCCTTCTGTACAAGCTAGGATTTTCGTATAGCTTGACAAGGTCCAAGCCATAATCATAAAGTTTGGCATTTTTCGCCACACAAGCATCAATCACCTTGGTTTTTTGGATGGTGGTGGCGGTTAAGTTAGCCCGTTGTTGCTCGTTGATTTTTAGATCATATAAATTCGCTTGATGTTTTGCATCAAGTTCACTTAAAGCCGTTTTAGTAGCTTCTAACTCAGTCTGCGTTTTGAGCAATTTCGCCTCAAAATCCATACGTTCTGCGGTGATTTCTTTTAAACTCGTTTCCAAGCCACCAATCTTACGGCTTGCAGCGGCCGACCTCGATTTTAAGGCGGTGTTATCTTCCTGGGCCTTCGCCATGTCTGCTTCTAAGGTCGCTTTGGTTTGCAATGTCTGATCGAGCTGACTTTGCAATTGCGCTTTTTCTTGCTGAATCTGCTGCACTCGGCGTGACGCTTTGTCTTTCTTATCCGCAGCTAACGCAGGATTCGTGATCAAGCTCAGCGCTAGCAATAACCCAAGCATGACTTTACTTGGCAATCCACTTGACTTCATGATTGTAGTTTCCATTGGTCGTCGCCTTAGAACTTAGCGTTCAAATCGAGCATTAGCACATCAATCCCAAGTGGTAAACCAGTGATTTGGTCAGTGCTAATCCAACGACCCGTCAACCATGCATTTTTATCAATGCCGTAACTCGCGCCAACAATCCAGCCCTTTGCATTGGTGCCGCCCAAATGGAAATCTGAGTCGGTAAATGCATCAAGTACAGCGTCTGCCTGAAGGTATTTATAAGCACCAAACACCTCCCAATCATTGGCATTAACCATCTTTGCCGTGCCAACGGAAAGTTTAGCTTGGGCACCTTGATTTTCGTTCCCAAAACTACCTAATGCCTGACCGGTTTTTTTGGAGAAATCATTAGCATCAAAGCCAATATTTTTGACATAATCGCCCGTTAAAATAATATGGACAGGGTCAAAGGTAGCAAGATCAATTTGGCCAGTAAGATTTAACTGTTGGAATTTAGAAACAAGACCGCAGGGACCGCTTAAGTTTCCAGACGCTCCACAAAATGTACCATTATCCTTATTAATACTAAAGGTTCTATTGCCTTTCTGCCTAAACGCAGGAGCTGTATCTTTATACATCGTGCTATCACCCAGTGGATTCAGAATACCTTCCGTATTTTCGAAGTTATAAAGTCCTACAGCAAACTTACTGGAGACCTGAGTGGTTTTCCACTGTATCCCAGCTTGTCCACCAACCATCCATTTGCTTTTGGCTTTATTTGTATCTGAACTTTGTATCTCATCAATAGGGAACGCGCCGCCAGTGAAAAATGCTGAGACCGTATCGCTTAACTCCGGCGTGTATTTTGCAAATGCACCATCAAAAGCCAAATCAGGGTCCCATACCATGTCGGTACCAAAGAATGGGTTTTCCATACGACCGCCAGTGACTGACAAACGTCTGCCTAGCTTCGCTTTCAAAAACACACGATCTAGCGCAAATGAGAACTTACTATCCACACTCTCCATGGTCTGATTAGGAGAGACTGGATCAACATTACTGCCCGTTGTCATCCGAATACCACTGCTTAACCAATCATTAATCTTAATATTGGCACCCAATCTTGCGCGCACTCTCATACGATCTCTGTCTTCAGAAGTATTAGTCAATGCAGCATTTCGGTTTTCGTTAGCATTAAAATAAATAGGGAGGGCATTACCATCAGCAAAAGCATCTCGCTCATAACGTAATCGCAAATCCCCCGTCCACTCAATACGATCGATCCAATCTGGCAAGCCTAAGCGTTCACCCGCTTTGTAATTAAGCTTGGTCATCAATTCTTTTTTAACTTCTTCGCGCATTTCTTTTTTAATGAAGTCAGGTACATATTGTACGCGCACTGTTTTTGCAGCCACCTCAT
>CAMCTR010000083.1 GCA_945878605.1 Candidatus Methylopumilus universalis
CCGCGGTAATTGGTCACCAAGCTTACCCCCTCAATGGTAATGTCATAGACTTTCCATACATCCCCAACTAATTCAAGGTTGTAATCCAAACCCAATGGTTGTCCACCAGGCTGCAAGATTAGTGTTTTAACAACCACATCTTTGTCATCAGCACCTTCGCGGAGTGGTTTATATTCAATCGTTTGATTACGATATTTTGAAAGTGCTGACGCATAAGTTCTAATCAACAATCTTCGGAATTCTCGCTCAAAAGCATCCTGCTGCTCTTTACTCGCTTTGCTAAAGTTTTTGCCCAAGACTAATTTACACACATGGTCAAAATTAAAATTAGGGACAATTTTTTCTTCTGCTAAAGCAAAAATCTTTTCTTGGTTACCACCCTGCATATCTTTATCTTTTTTTATAATGGCAAGCACATCATCAGCCACTGATTTGACAAACACATCCGCAGGAACCGTTGCCTGAGCTACTGCTGAACAAGCAAACATCATTGAACCTATAAAAAGAGTCGTAACATATTTCATTTTATTCTGCCGCCTTTGATGTGTCTGAAGATTTAGTATCTGACGCTTTATTGTATAAGAACTGACTAATCATTTTTTCAAGTACAACTGCGCTTTGAGTATGTTTAATTTTGTCACCACTCTGAAGCTTTTCTTCGTCGTACCCTGTTTCCAACCCAATATATTGCTCTCCAAGCAAGCCTGCTGTGAAAATACTCGCCGACGTTTCTTTAGAAAATTGATAGCGCTTATCCAATTTTATTGTGACTTTAGCTTCATAGTCTTTGCTATCAAACACAATCCCGTCAACACGACCAATGACAACCCCCGCGCTTTTCACTGGGGCATGTGGCTTTAAGCCGCCAATATTCTCAAATGCAGCGGTGACGGTGTATGTTTCACCGACATTGCTCGATGTCAGATTGCCAACTTTAAGTGCCAAACCAAATATCGCAGCAAGCCCTAAAGCTAAAAACACGCCTACCCATAAATCTATTGTTGTGCGTTCCATGCCACCTCCAATTTACTACCGTTACAAATATTAAGCGCCTATCATTAACGCTGTCAAAATAAAGTCCAAACCTAACACAGCCAGTGAAGAATTTACCACTGTTCTTGTTGTAGCGCGGCTCACACCTTCCGCTGTTGGCGGGGCATCATAGCCCTCAAATAATGCGATCATGGTACATACAACGCCGAATACCAAACTTTTCATGACCCCATTCACAATGTCATCACGAAAATCTACACTTGCCTGCATTTGAGACCAGAATGCGCCCGAATCAACCCCAACAATCGGCACGGCCACAAAATAGCCGCCTAACACTCCAACCATCGAGAATAAAGCCGCCAAAATTGGCATCGAAATCACACCAGCCCAAAATCTCGGTGCAATTACACGAGCCACAGGGCTGACTGCCATCATTTCCATTGCTGACAATTGTTCTGTTGCCTTCATCAAGCCGATTTCTGCGGTAATCGCAGTGCCTGCGCGACCCGCGAATAATAACGCTGTTACCACAGGACCTAGTTCGCGCACCAATGAGAGCGCAACCAACACACCTATGGATTCAGATGAACCATATTTTTGCAGGGTGTTGTAGCCTTGCAAGCCCAGCACCATGCCCACAAAGAAGGCTGATACTATAATAATCAATAGCGAAAGCACACCTGTTGAAAAAATTTCACGTACAATTAAACGTGGACGCTTAAAGATTTCTGGCAAATAAAAACAAATATAAGAAAATAAGCGTGCGCCAGCGCCTATGCGCCAAATACCTTCAATGACGCGATGTCCTAAACTAGAAAGCGCGCCTTGCAGACCCTTAAACATCATGACCCCTCAACACTTCTCGCTTGTAATCAGGGGCTGGATAATGGAATGGTACTGGACCATCTGCTTCACCATGGACAAACTGATGCACAAATGGTTTGTCTGAATTAGTTAATTCTTCAGGCGTACCCTCAGCAACCACAACACCACCTGAAACAAAGTACACGTAATCTACGAAGGTGAAAGTTTCATGCACATCATGCGTCACCACAATAGATGTCGCACCAAGCGCATCGTTCAAACTACGGATTAAATTACACACCACGCCCATAGAAATCGGGTCGAGACCAGCAAATGGCTCGTCGTACATAATAATTTGAGGATCAAGCGCCACAGCCCTGGCCAAAGCCACGCGTCGCGCCATACCGCCCGAAAGTTCGGTTGGCATTAAATTGCGAGCGCCACGCAAACCAACAGCGTTTAATTTAAGCATCACAAAATCACGCACCATAGACTCTGGTAAATCCGTATGTTCGCGGATTGGGAAAGCAACGTTTTCGTATACTGATAGATCGGTGAACAAAGCGCCAAACTGAAACAACATGCCCATTTTACGGCGCAGTTGATACAAGCCATCAAGACTTTGCTTGTGAACAACATCGCCATCAACCCGAACTTCTCCCACGTTTGGGTTGAGTTGCCCACCAATGAGACGTAGCAAGGTAGTTTTACCGCTACCGCTACCACCCATAATGGCAACCACCTTGCCACGCGGGAACACCATGTTGATGCCTTTGTGCAGCAAACGGCCTTTGTAGCCAAATGAGAGATTATCAATTTCGACGATGTTGTCGGACATAGTGTTTTACGTTAAAAGTATCACGCTATTTTAATGCAAATTGGGTGTGATTGATAACAGAAAAGAAAAAAGCACGCCGAAGCGGGCTTTTAGAAAAACTGAAACTATTAGAAACCCATACATAGCACTTAGGATGGGCTATCAGCAAATGCCGTTCGCGCTTACATCCCCGCCATGAAAGACGGAGTTTTACGCGCAAGCTGATAAAACTTACAACGTACCGTAAGAGTGCAAGCCCGAAAGGAACATATTCACGCCTAAAAATGCGAATGTTGTTACGAGCAAGCCAATGAGCGCCCACCAAGCAAGCATAGGTCCGCGCAAGCCTTTAACTAAGCGCAAGTGCAACCAAGCTGCATAGTTAAGCCAAACAATAAGCGCCCAGGTTTCTTTTGCATCCCAAGACCAATAGCCACCCCATGCCTCTGCTGCCCATACCGCGCCCAAAATAGTGGCAATAGTGAAGAAGGCGAAGCCCACTGAAATAGATTTATACATCATGTCATCAAGCACGTCTGTGGAAGGCAATCGAGAAACCAAAATGCCTTTATTCACCAACAAATAAGCACTCGCTACCATTGCAGCCAAAGAAAACGCACCATAACCGACAAAGTTCGCAGGCACGTGGATTTTCATCCAGTAAGACTGCAAAGCGGGCACAAGCGGTTGAATGCCAGTGGCTTGACGACTAAAGGTGTACCAAAGAATAAACCCAACTGCAGCACTCACGATCAACAGCACAAATCCACCAAGTTGTTTAGTGGCATAGCGCTGTTCGTAATAAAGGTACATCAAAGAAGTAATCAGGCAGAATAAAATAAACACTTCATACAAGTTGCTTAATGGGATATGTCCAACATCTGGTGCAATCAAATATGACTCATACCATCGCACCATTAAGCCTACAAATCCCATTAGAACTGCCGCCCATGTAAGGCTAGTTGCCACTTTTCCTGTGAACTCAGAGCGTGCAAAAAGCGCAAACCAATAAGTGAGCATCGCCAAAACGAATAAGACATTCATCCACATCACTGCAGTTTGACTGCCAATCAAGAATTTCAAAAAGAAGACGTGATTAACACTTTCCAAGTCATCGTGGTAAAGGTTAATCGAGAAAAAACTTAATGTGGCAATGCCGACAACTAAGAGACGAAAGGGTTTCCAGCACCACCCTATCAAGCTAAACACGATGCCTGCACCAAACAAGAAAGTGGTTTCATAGACGTCCATAAATTGGTTGTATTTGGAATAAGCAAATACGGTAGATGCCATTAGCACAATCGCATAAAGCCAATCTTTCCAACCTAGTTGGCTGAGAAATGGGACTGGGTCATCAGTGATATTGGTTGGATTTAAGTTTTGTTTGTTCGCCATGGCGGTATCCTGAAGATGAATTTTAAGTATTTAACTCTGTAAAAGTTTATTTAGTTGACTTTGGTAACGATTAAATTCAATCTCAAAATCTCGGTTCTTACGATTTGCCGACATGGCAAACAGCACTGTCTTTTGCTGCGGTTTGATTAGCAACCAAATCCGTCTTTCGCGAATATAAATCATCGCAAAAATACCTATCACAAGTAGGACCGATCCTGAATACACTAAGTTCTTTCCTGGTGAGCGGGTTAACTGAAGACCACTGGCTTCGCGCTGCTCAAATTTTGTCATTTGTAAATAAATAGGCTCGCCATAAAAGAATAAATCGCTAATCGCATTAAGCGAGTCTTGCAAAAATGCTTGCGTGCTTTCATCAACTTTTACATTTTCAAGACCAGCACGTTCTTGGCTAAGTTGATAGGCTTCAAAAGCTGCACCGGTAATAATTTTAATATAAGTCTGCGCCGCAGCTTCACGTTGCGCTTTTGGTACTGATGCATCAATTAATTTCGCGATTTCAGCAAAGCCACCCTCACTAAACGCTCCAAGCAATTGAACCACACTAGCCTCAAATTTAGTTTTAACAGCGGCATCATCGCTCGGCTTGAGCGCTTTTAATGCAAACCGATGGGCGATTTCTTGGTGTAGCGCTTTATTAAAGAGAACAGCGCGGGTCTGCATAAAGCCTTGCATCTCAAAATTGCTATCTGCTGGAATACGCAAATACTTAAACTCTTCTTGCGGAGATGATCGCATGCCGGAAACAAAATAAGCACGACCGTCTAGCTGCAAAGGCTGCATGTAGTTCACGAACTCCTTTGCTTGCCCAGCGGTATCGCGTACTTTGAAGGTTACATTTGGACCCACGTTACGCGGCTTGCCTTTGCCATCTGCACTTAAATTCAAAATATTAAATTTACGAAAGTCTATGAACTCTAGCTGAAGCGCGCCGGCACCTTCTCCAAATAATGTTTTTCCAAAAATATTACCAGTCAAAGGAATGGCTTTTGAAGCCGTACTCAAAATTCCCCAAACATTAAAGTTGAGCTGTGTTCCACCATCCTGAAAATCTGACTGATAAATTGCGATGCCCTTGTAAATCAAAGGATGATTAACACTGATCGTCTGCTTAAGCGGCTCTTTTAAGTCGGGATCAATAATCACCAAATCACTTTCAAAGGACTTGGGCTGACCCGTTGGATAATGCTCAATTCTAAAGTCAGTGAGCGCGATGCTAAATGGTAACTCTTGCACCATATATCCATCTCGAATACGCTGGAATGCAACATCAACACTCGCACCCTCTGGTAGCGTCATGTTAGCTCTAAATGATAAATTGCTGACTGAAAGACGACTTTTTTTAGGCACTTCGCTTGCAGGAATGTCTCTAGACTCGACTGTTTTATTGCCGAGAAGCTCTTCAACTTTCAGGGGTACATTACCATCCATTAAACCGCCAATACAGATAATGACAATGGCTGAATGAGTGAATATATAGCCTAGACGTTGATAACTGCCGGCCTTGGCAGCAATTAACTCACTACCATCTTTGCGTCGGACAGTTCTAAATCGAAAACCACGCACAGTTAAAAAATGATTTAAGTCTTGCTTCGCTTGGTCTAGATTTTGCGATGTCGCATATTCGTGTTGATGACTAAAAGCGCGTAAAGACTTTTCCGTGACCTGCTCGCGGTAAGCGCGCAGTTCTTGGAGCATTAATGGAGTGTTGCGGTAAATACAGAGGCTAGTAGATGACACTAAGAAAACTAAAATTACTAAAAACCATGCGCTATGATAAACATCATAAAGACCTAGCATCTCGAACAAATCAAACCAAAACTGACCGAACTGAATCACATAATTTGCATAAGGCTCATTTTGCTTCAGTACAGTCCCGATAATCGAAGCAATGCCTAATACTGTCAACACACTTACGGCAAAGCGCATTGAACTTAACAATTCATAAAATCTTTTAGAATTCGTCATCAAAGCTTTCAATAAAGTTTTAGCACAAGGCGTTTATGGATTGCGAAGGTTTCAAAAAATTAAGGGTGGCAGCGCCACCCTCGTTGACTTGGCAACAGACAGCTACCAAACACTTCCAAATTAATGCAAACCTTGAATGTAGTCTGCTACCGCTGCCATCTCATCATCTGACATTTTTGCAGAAATCATACGCATCACTTTAGCATTATCATTGGCACGCTCGCCGGTGTAGAACGCTTTTAATTGTG
>CAMCTR010000084.1 GCA_945878605.1 Candidatus Methylopumilus universalis
TCCTTTTATCTTGCCATAAAATAATGGGTGTTAGTGCGCTTAATCTATATCGGCAGGGTCACACTAAGTCAATGACGGCTCATCCATCTGGTTACCCAAACTTACTGCCTTATTCACTGCACTAACTTTTCCATTCTAATCCTTTACCAACAAAAAACCCGCCGAGGCGGGTAATTTATTTCGCATTAGATGTTATGCTTAGCCGCATTTACTCTCGCCACAATTAAGGCAGGTGAGGCAACCATCCATAATAATGGCGGCTTTGGTACTACATTTGGCACAAAGCTGTGCACCCGCTGGAAAACCTTCTGCATTTTCTTCGCCGCCAGATTTGGCATGTTTTTCTAAAAACTCTTTTTTCTTTTCAGCCACTAGCTTTTGTTGGTGTTCGTCTAGGCCCGCTTTTTTAAGCATGCCGATTTCTTGTAAGTGTTGCTCAACTACTTCACCGATTTCAGCCACGAGACTAGGGATGTATTTGCCACCTTTTTTGAAATAGCCACCACTTGGGTCAAATACACTATGTAGCTCTTCTACCAAGAACGTCACATCGCCACCTTTGCGGAATACCGCCGACATCACGCGGGTGAGGGCAACAATCCATTGGAAGTGATCCATATTTTTTGAATTAATAAAAATCTCAAATGGACGGCGGTGCTCTTGTGGTGTGCCTTCGTTCATCACCACGTCGTTAATGGTGATGTATAGCGCATGCTCAGTCGCTGGCGTTTTAATTTTGTAGGTGTTGCCTACCAATTTATCTGGGCGGCTAAGTGGCTCGCCCATTTGTACGATTGTTGCAGAATGCGGTGCTGATTGCGCCGGAGCGGCGGCGGCTTCTGCCGCTTTTGCTTTATCTTCTTCGGTCACTAAGCCGAAGCCTGTGATTTTCTTTTCAATTTTAATTGCCATATTGTTCTCTCTTTATTTTTTTCAGTTATACGGTTTTAATATTAGGAGCTTTAAATATTAAAACTTGCCGTAGTAACCTTCTTTTAGGGCGTCGTATAGATTGGCGGCTGAGTGCATTTCGCCGTCGTATTCAATCTCTTCGTTACCCTTCACCTCAACCACTGAGCCATCTTCTAGGGTGAATTTGTAGGTAGTATTTTCTAAGTCTTTTTCTGTGACCAATACGCCTTGGAAAGCTTCTGGGTTAAAGCGGAAAGTGGTGCAGCCTTTCAAACCTTTGTCGTATGCGTAGAGATAGATGTTTTTGAAATCTTCAAAATCATAATCTGTTGGTACGTTGATGGTTTTTGAGATTGAACTATCAATCCATTTTTGCGCAGCCGCTTGTATATCTACGTGGGCTTTGGCTTGAATGGTGGATGAATCCAAGAAATATTCTGGCAACTTCTCATCTTCTGCTTCGCTAAATGGCATCGCATTGCTGTTGATTAGCTCACGGTAAGCCAATAGCTCGTATGAAAATACATCGACTTTCTCTTTTGATTTTTTACCTTCACGAATCACGTTACGTGCGTAATGGTGAGCAAATGACGGCTCAATACCGTTACTTGCGTTGTTGGCTAACGAGAGTGAAATCGTGCCTGTTGGGGCGATTGAGCTATGGTGGCTAAAACGCACGCCGGTTTTGGCTATTTGTTTACGCAAAGCTTCTGGGAACTGCTGCATATAGCGGCTATAAAGGCCTAGCAACACTTTACCTTTTACTTTATCACCAAGCTTAATGCCGTCTTTAACCATTTCTGGGCGTTTTGAAAGCATGTCACCTGTCACCAGGAACTCTTCGTCCATGATAGGCGCAGCGCCTTTTTCTTTCGCTAAATCAATGCCGATTTCCCAGCCTGTTTCAGCCATCACCTTAGTGACTTCTTCAGTGAAAGCAACTGATGCCTCTTCGCCGTATTTCATTTTCAACATAGTGAGTGTTGAACCTAGACCTAAATAACCCATGCCATGGCGACGTTTACGCGCGATTTCAGCACGTTGCTGTTCTAGTGGTAAACCGTTAATTTCGACGACGTTATCCAACATACGCGTGAAGATGGCGACAACTTGACGATATTCATTCCAATCAAATGTTGCTTGGTCAGTAAATGGATTAAGAACAAATTTAGTCAAATTCACAGAGCCCAGCAAGCAAGCGCCATAAGGTGGCAATGGTTGCTCACCGCATGGGTTAGTTGCGCGGATATTTTCGCAGAACCAGTTGTTGTTCATTTCGTTTACACGATCAATCAAGATAAAGCCTGGCTCAGCAAAGTCGTATGTTGAGGACATGATGACATCCCACAAACGACGCGCCTTGATTATTTTGTAAACAAGGCAAGCTGTTTTGCCATCTGACTCACGCGTGAGGTATTTGTCTTTAATTGGCCACTCGCGCCATACTACTTGCGTTTCATCTTTAGTATCTAGCGCATCAACGGTTGCTTCTTTTGATGTCACAGGGAAGGCAAGTTTCCATTCAGCGTCGGCTTTCACTGCTTCCATGAACTCTTTAGTGATTAAGCATGAAAGGTTGAATTGACGTAAACGACCCGCTTCGCGTTTCGCTTTAATGAAATCAGTGACATCTGGATGTGCAATATCGAATGTCGCCATTTGTGCGCCACGACGACCACCGGCAGAAGAAACGGTGAAACACATCTTATCGAAGATATCCATGAATGAAAGTGGGCCGCTTGTATAAGCGCCAGCGCCCGCCACAAAAGCACCTTTTGGACGAAGCGTTGAAAACTCGTAACCGATACCGCAACCTGCTTTTAATGTAAGACCTGCTTCGTGCACTTTATTTAAGATGCCATCCATGCTGTCTTCAACAATACCAGATACCGTGCAATTAATGGTACTTGTTGCTGGCTTATGCTCAAGCGCACCGGCGTTTGAAGTAATGCGGCCTGCAGGAATCGCGCCACGGCGCAACGCCCATAAGAATTTTTCGTGCCATTCCGCACGTTTGCTTTCTTCTTCAACATCAGCCAAAGCACGCGCTACGCGCGAGTAGCTGTCATCCATGTTTTGGTCAACATGGTCGCCTTGTTTAGTTTTAAGACGGTATTTTTTATCCCAGATGTCCAATGACACCGATTGCATTGGCACTTCTTTTTGATTGTTTTCTGACATCGCTACTTCTTCAGGCGTTTTAACGGCTTGTAACATTGGTGGCATCCCTGTTTATTCTGTAATTTTGCCTGGCTGTTGAACTTGATTACGTACTTTATTTAACAATGAAAACTAGTGATCATTACTTGACCAGACCACAATATATTGTACTCAGGTGCAAAATTATTCCATTTTGTAGTGTTGGTCAAGCAGTTTGTTTAACAATATTTTACATTTCATCTGCACTTTTATGGTGCATTTTCCTCTTACTAAATAAGCGACAAGGATTGCTATTTAGTGAGTATTCACTAACCACACTTAAAATAGTTTTCTGGACAATTCTTGATACATCGTGCATACCATTCTATGAGAAAATCACTGCATGTCACGTTTACACTATTCAGTACTTTTATATCTCTTATTGCCCTTCACTGCCATCAAACTTTTATGGCAAGGATTGCGACAACCGGCATACTTAAAACACTGGTCTGAGCGTTATGGTTTCTATAGCCAAACAGTCTCGCGTCCACTTATTTGGTTGCACTGCGTGTCGGTCGGCGAAACACGCGCGGCCAAGCCATTGATTGAAGCTTTATTAGAAAAGTATCCCGCACACCAAATTTTGCTCACACATGCCACACCCACGGGACGCGAAGCTGGTGAACAACTCTTCCCTAATGACAAATATCCGCGCATCTCTCGCTGCTATTTGCCTTACGACACGCCAGATGCCGTAAAAAGATTTTTGAAACACTTCCTACCGGTCCTTGGTTTGCTGATGGAGACTGAACTTTGGTTTAATTTGATTGCTGGCTGCAAAGCGCAAGGCATTCCATTGTTATTAGTGAACGCACGGCTTTCAGAACGCTCAGCGCGAGGCTACGCCAAAGTTGGTATGCTATCAGCACAAGGCTTAGATAATTTGAGCGCAATTGCCGCACAAACTGAGCAAGATGCAAATCGCCTTAATGACTTGCTTGGCAAAGCGGGCAAGGCCGTGGTGGTGGGCAATATTAAATTTGATGTAAATCCGCCGGCAGATGAAGCAGACCGTGGCCGATACTTACGCAGCTTGCTTGGCGTTAAGCGCCCTGTGTTTTTAGCGGCAAGTACGCGAGATGGCGAAGAAGCCTTAATCTTAGAAGCCATTGCCTTAAGCGAAATTGACAACTTACTGACATTGATTGTGCCAAGACATCCGCAACGCTTCGATGAAGTTGCCGCACTACTGAGCAAACACAACATTCCATTTTGCCGCCGTTCCGAATTCTCGATGGGCACTGTGGCTGGCGACATTCCAAACTGTAGTGTGATTCTTGGTGACAGCATGGGCGAGTTGTTTACTTACTATGCGGCCTGCGATGTAGCATTTATTGGTGGCAGTTTGTTACCGCTTGGCGGGCAAAACCTCATTGAAGCTTGCGCCATGGGCAAGCCAGTTTTAATTGGCCCACATACATTTAATTTTAGCGATGCGACAGATTATGCGGTTCAAGCTGGCGCGGCAACTCGTGTAAATAACCCTCAAGCACTTGCAGAAAAATTAAGCCTTCTGATGAGTGATGCAGAAGCAAGAAAAGCCATGAGCGATGCAGCATTAGTCTTTAGCAAAAGCGCGAGTGGCGCTACGCAAAGATTGATGGATTTGATAGCGAAATATTTGCCCGCTAACTAATAAAACTAGCGAACTAGCTGGCTAATCTTTTTGAAAGCACCGCCTTCGGCAACACCCAGCCACTCAAACACCAAAGATTCGGTGTTACTAATAATCACCCCTGCTTCACGCATTCTATTGAGCGCATTGCGCTTTTTCTCAGGGTTGCGAGAAATCACAGCATCTTCAAGCACAAACACGACTTTTCCTTGTGTAAGCAAATCTAACGCCGTTTGAAGAAGACAAATATGCGCTTCCATGCCCGCCAAAACTACTTGTTGATGGTCGCCCAAAAGTTGACGATTAAAAGCGGGTTCGCCACAGCAAGAAAACGCGGTTTTTTCAACCGGTTTTTTGCCAGCCATATATAAAGATAGCTCGGGTAAAGTTGGCCCTAGGCCTTTAGGATATTGCTCGGTGAAGATAGTAGGGATTTCTAGCAAAGCGGCGCTTTGCAAAAGAATAGCGCAATTCTTAACAACATCAGCAATGTGGTCGGTCATCACGCTACTGAGTTTAGTTTGCATATCCACAATCACTAACTGACTTTGATTGGGATCTGCCATACACGCTACATTCGTCATGATGCCTCCGCGCCGATTAACGACTGACTAACTGTTGGTTCACAGCTTCTAAATCCGCCTCGCTGAGCAAGCCAACAGCGGACTTGAGCGCCAAAATATTCACTAAATAAGTATAACGAGACTGCAACAAATCGCGCTTTGCACTGAAGTATTGTTGTTGCGCATTAAGGACGTCTACGCTGGTTCGCACGCCAACCTCATAGCCTAGGTTTGTTGAATCCAACTGACTTTGACTTGATTTCAGCGCCTGCTCATAAGCCTTAATTTGCGCCACACTACTGGCTAAATTCAAATAAGCTGAACGCGTATCTAAATCTGCCTGACGCCTAGCCGCTTCTAAATCATCCTGCGCTTTTTGTTTATTAGCCACAGCCTCACGCACTTTTGAACTTACCAATCCACCTTGGTAAATTGGGATTTGAAGTTGCAAACCGATCGTTGCGTTCGTAATATCGCTTCCGTTACCAAGACCTGTGGCTGTGCCATTCGCATAATTGTTGTTATACCCTGCTACAGCATCTAAGGTTGGCATGTGGCCCGCATTTTGGCGCTCAATCTCTTGTGTCGCTATTTCCAAAGTTTGTTGCTGAAGTGCAATTACTAGGCTATTTTGCTCTGCAACCTGCACCCACTTTTCCATTTCAACGGGCTCAGGTGATTGCGCGACCAAATCACTTCGAACACCAATGAGCGCTTGAGGCATTGTGCCAACAATTGCTTGAATAGCGCGCTTTTTTACTTCTAAATCGTTCATCGTAGCAATCTCTTGCGCTACCACCAAATCAAATTTCGCTTGCGCTTCATTGCAGTCAGTAATCGTTGAAGTGCCAACTTCAAAGTTGGCTTTCGCTTGTTCCAGTTGCTT